>JABHKC010000109.1 GCA_018692315.1 Bacteroidota bacterium
ACTTCGAGGATATTGAAATTGTACATTTTTATAATGTAACCTTCACCAATTTGCAAATCGCCTATAGTATTTACATTATACATTGGCCAAAAAGTTTCTCCAATTTCGTTTTTCATAAGAACCATATAGGTGGCTACATCGGCAAAAACTGAATCGCAATCGGGCACATAAGGATCAACATAGCTCGAAATTATTGACCAACCCAGATTTAGATTTACAAAATGTTTGGTGTGGTCGGGGACGTATTGGGTGGCTTTTAATAAAAAAATATCATTGCTATTTGTATAAAAGCTAGGTGAAACAAGACTATCAAATTGAATTGAATATACCGAATTGAATACACCACTCATATATATATCATAATTGTCCGCTACATCTAATTCTCTTAGGTAGGCAAATGGTTGAGCTTCCAAATTATTATACCATTGTCTTACTCCAGAAGAATCAAATTTGCTTAATATTGGCATTTTGTCAGTTATTTGCGAAACTGGAATTATAGTATCATTATCAAATATTATCGTATCCCCTTCGTAACAAAAAGAGAAATAAACACAATTGTCTTTATCATAGGTAATTACTGGCTGTACAGATTCATTTAAGGAAAATTCAGTAATAGCATACTTGCTCCACAATACTGAACCGCTAGTATCTAATTTTACAATAAACGGGTTATGGCAATAAGGCTGAACAGGATACACATTTGATGACCATATTGTATCTGAATCAAATAAAAATGTCAGACCACTAGAATACCCACTGATTAATACATTATTTGAATTATCAATTTCAACATCACAAATGAAATTCTGGTCATATATTGAGCTGGCATTAGAGTGTAACAATTTGTTCCAGATAAGGTTTCCATTTGGATCGAATTTCAAAAGAAATGATACGCCATTGCTATTGTTTGCATATAAAAAATTTCCATCAGCCCATAAAAAATCTTCATAGGTTATTTGTGCATAATAAATATTTCCATAATCATCTACAGCCAAAGCTTCGGGTTCATCATCATCTAAAGAAGCAATTCTTCTTATCCAAAGTTCGTTGCCAAGCGAATCGTATTTTGCTATAAAAGCATCTTCTGTTCCGGAATTACCTATTGTAGTGCCGGCAAAACTTAAATTTGGACTGTTGTAGTAGCCTGTTATTATTATATTTCCATCACTATCTAATACAAAATGTGTTGGTTCGTCAATACCTGACCCACCAAAGCCAAGAATAGATATTGGATTACCTGACAAATCATCTTTAACAACATAAATATCTTGAGAATTTGTAACAAGATTGCTGATAGAGCTGCCATAAGTGATAGACGAAAATGAGATTTTTGAACACAATGTGTACCTACTATAAGAATTAAAAATAAAATTAATAAATAAGGCATTACTAATATTTGGCAAATTGATGCCAGGTATTATTTCTCCATTTGTCTCTAACCTAAATAAATGATTATAATTGCCAGCAAAAGAAGTATCTGTTAAAAACAAACTATCTGAGCTCCCTGGAGAATAAATTGCCAGATTACATGAATTATTATCTTGACTCGACAAGTGAATAGGTTTATCATCATTTTCACCACCCATTGTTCTAAGCCAGTCATAACTAATAATCTGTGTATATCCAAAAAGGAAGGAAAAAATTAGGCAGAGTAGTATTAAATATTTTTTCATAAAATATTAGTTTAATAAACAATTTTTTAGTTTTTAATAAGTCGTTTTTCAAAAGTTATTTCGTTTTTCAAAAATAAAACAAATTTTGTGTAAAGTCAAACTAATATGAATTTGTTTTTGCCAATTTTGAAAAGCTTAGTGCAATTTGGGTAAATTATTTTCGAGTTGTTTTTCGCTGTGTCGTTTAGACCTGACATGTTTTGAAAACCTGTCAGGTCTGCTTTGTATGGGAGCTTTGTCAAATTTTTGAGCTTTAACAAAGCTGCAAAGTTTGCAAGGAATTCTAAAATCATTTGAATAGTATTTATTCTTTTTTCTAATTTTTTCATTCAATGTTTTTTCAAAAAACTAATGCCTCTTATATTGTAATAACAAAAAGCCAAAAAACCTTTCATGTTTTTTGATGTATTTTGGTAATTATTTGCAAAATAATCTTGTAAGCATTTGAGTGTTAGGAAGAAAAAAATATTTGTTAAAAAATGTATTTTGAACAATTTTTGGGTAGATTCCAGCTTTCGCACGAATGATAGAAGTGCATTTCAAATTTACAATATGCAATAGAAAATTTCCAATATTCAGACAACAAAACTTGAGGTATTGTAATTTGCCCTTAAGGAAACCTATAGAAATGCAAATTTCTTCGTTGTTTAGCAATTTTAAAATCCTCATTTACAATAGTAAACAGCGGTTTTCAATTTTCTTACGCCTTGAAATTTACTATTTTTAGAAGTTCCCATTAGTTATAAAAATTGTTAATTTTACGAGATTAAAATTGAAAAAATGAAAACAAAACTTCTAATAATTTCTTTCCTGCTTGTTTCAATTTGTCTTTTTGCACAGGAGAAATATTCAACAAGTTCGAAAAAAGCCATAAAACAATTCGAAAAAGCATTAATGAGTTACGATATGCGGCAAAATCACAAAGCTATTCAGCAACTCAAGGCGGCAATAGAAATCGATGCAGGTTTTATTGAGGCATATCTGTTAATGGCAGATATTTATAACGAAAGTGGCGAATTCGAAAAAGAAATTCAGACATATTATAATGTTTTACCATTCAATCCTGATTATTCTGCAAAAACATATCTCAACCTTGCACTTTCAGAATTGATGATAGGGCATTATGAAGATGCCAAATCAAATTTTGAAACTTTTCTGGACTATGAGGCTACAAAGACTAAATTCAGAAAAATGGCGAAGGAAGGAATAAAAAGATGCACTTTTGCAATGAAACTCATGGAAAATCCGGTACCATTTCATCCCTTAAACCTTGGCGAAAATGCAAATACCAAATTTGATGATTACATGCCTTCGCTTTCAGCAGATGAACAAACTCTTGTTTTTTCGGTTGATTTGCCGGTCGATAAAAATATTTATCCAAGTGGAAGAAATGAGTTTGGAAATTCTACACACGAAGATTTTTACATTTCCTACAAAAAAGACAGTGTATGGACTCCTTCAAAAAATATTGGGAAACCCGTAAATACTTATGGAAATGAAGGTGCACAAACGCTTTCGGCAAACGGGATGTATATGTTTTTTACTGCTTGCCAGAAGGCCGACAGTTATGGAGGCTGCGACATTTATTTTGCAAAAAAAACAGGAAATCGCTGGAGCGAAGCAATCAATATTGGCGAACCTGTGAACAGCAGATATTGGGAATCCCAACCTTCTATTTCATCAGATGGCAGAACTTTATATTTTGTGAGTAACCGTCCGGGCGGAAAAGGCGGAATGGACATTTGGAAATCGTACATCAACGATCATGGCAGATTTAGCAAACCGGAAAACCTTGGCGACTCGATAAATACAAGAGGTACAGAATCAGGGCCATTTATTCATCCAGACAATCAAACATTATATTTTGCTTCCGATGCTTGGCTCGGAATGGGCGGTTTAGATCTTTATGTTAGCAGAAAAGGTGTAACTAATCAGTGGAAACGCCCCGACAATTTGGGCTATCCTATTAATACTCATAAAGATGAAGAATTCCTAATTGTAAATGCAAAAGGGAATCTCGCATATTTTTCATCGAATAGAGAAGGAAGCCGTGGAAAAGATATTTACAATTTCGAATTGTACGACGAAGCTCAACCCTTTCAGGTTACTTATGTAAAAGGAAAAGTTTTCGATGCAGTTACGAACGAAAAACTCAAAGCAAAATTTGAATTGATAGACTTAGAAACATCAAAATTGGTAATGGAAGCATTTTCGCACAACAAAACCGGCGAGTTTCTGGTTTGCCTTCCTGTGAACAAAAACTATGCTCTGAATGTTTCAAAAACAGGCTATTTATTTTACTCAGAAAATTTTTCATTAAAAAATCCTGAAAACCCGTCCGAAACATTTTTGATGGATATTCCATTGCAACCAATTCGCGAAGGAGCAATAGTGGTTTTAAAAAATATTTTTTACGAAACCGATAAATACGATTTAAAACCAGAATCGAAAGCCGAATTATCAAAATTGATTTCGTTTTTAAATAAAAATCCGAAAGTAAATATTGAAATCAGCGGACATACTGATAATATTGGTGAAGATGATTATAATATAAAACTTTCGAGAAACAGAGCATTATCAGTTTATAATTATCTGACTGAAAATGAAATTAGTAATACCCGATTAAGCTATGAAGGTTATGGTGAAAATTCTCCCGTAGCCTCCAACGAAACCGAAAAAGGAAGAGCTCAAAACCGCCGGACTGAGTTTAAAATTGTAAAATAGAAGGTCTGATTTTATTCTAATTCAATTTTTGCAGTGAATTCAAATAAATTCTAACTGAATTTTTCAAATCTATCTTTCCAATCTTGCGGAATAGCTATTGATTCTCGCAAATAATAATTGAAACAAACCATAGTTGAAGTGCTTTCCGATTTTATTTCAGATGTCAGGCTATTCACAATTTTCTGTTTGATTTCAAAACTTTTATTTCCAATTTTATTGATTTTCGTTAAAACTTCAATTTCTTCTTCAAGAAAAATTGGCACAAAATAATCAATAACAATATTTGCAAGGACAATGCCGGTCTTTTTCCAATCTATTTCAGTACCAAGCATATGGTCAAAATATTTCATTTTGGCATAGTCGAAATAATATTGATGAATTGCATTGTTGACATGCCCCATTATATCAATATCGTTAAAACGTACCTGAACCGGTGTGCTATGTGAAAACTGTATTTTCTGGTTTTCCATCTTTCAAAATATTAGTTTCTAAGCCGCAAATATATTGTTTATACTAAAAAAGCCGGCATGAAAAATTTTCATGCCGGCTTTCTGTTTTTCTAATTTTCAAATAAGGCGACTTCTAAAAATCGCTTTCTCTACGTTACTCGAAATTTCTAAAACACTCATTTACAGAAGTAAAATCGAGCTTTATAAATTTCGAAAGCCTTGATAAACCAATTTTTAGAAGTCCCCATAAGTTTATAATGGTTTCACAGGCACACAAATATCAAGGATAAACTTTTTTTCGGGATGTTGCTGATGATCGTTATGATATAATTCGTATGGTAGTTTATCGTCGCATTGATAACCACTTTCAGGCAACCATTTGCACATAATCAAATCCCAGGATTCCTGAAATTGAGTTTCGTCGATTTCGAAACGAGCTATCGCAAATTTTCCACCTGCAACGGTCATAGTTCCAATTTCTCCATCAACTTTTGTGTTTTCAGGAACAGTGATACATGCACTTTGCTGAACACCGTCTTTCCCGGTAATGTTCGGATCGTCGTGAAATACAGATAACATTTTCGTATTAGGGAAATTGATTAATCCTCTTGGACCAGCCCATCGCATGAGTTTTTCGTAAGCTTTACCTATCTGGTTGAATGGTCCAATGTGCCGACAATATGCAACATTCAATTCGGGCATTTCTTTCACTTCTACTTTTGTTTTCATAACTAACTTTTTTTCATTAAATATTAATAATTCATTGCAAAGATAGCCGGAGTTTTTCTCAACAATTTCACTATTATTGCTAAAGAGTTTGCGAATATTGCTATTTTGCTTTTCAGCCTTATAAGCAGATGGACTTTTGCTAAAATATTCTTTGAAAGAGCGAGAAAATGTTGCCGAACTTGAGAAACCACATTGTATTGCAATATCTAATATAGATAGATTATTGTTTGCAATAATGGCAGAAGCCGCCTTTTCAAGTCTTTTTCTCCTGATAAAGGAATTTAGCGTTTCGCCAATAATTGATGAAAAAATTCTATGAAAATGAAATTGCGAAAAATTGGCTACATCAGAAAGTTTCTTAAGACTTAATTGTGTATCAATATTTTGCTCAATATAGTCGATTACTTTATTTATTCTACCGAGATATTCCTTTCTGTTTTTTTCAGTCTGTTGTTTGTTTTGATCCATATCTAACAATTTTTCATTTCTATTTTTAGCGAAAGAAACATTTTTTTTGAAATTCTATCTGTTTCGTAAAATTAAATCAACATTTTTACTTTTACAAAATACGAAATATTCGGAAATAAAAAAACCCCACAAATTGTGAGGTTTTCATTATAGATTATTTTCAGAAAGGCTTATTCCTTTTCAGTTTTGTTTTTTGAATGATGTTTCGAAGAACAAGAACTTTTTTTAGCTTTTTTTGAACAACAAGAGCTTTTAGCTTTTGGTCCGCATTTTTTCGAACAATCTTTTTTAGCTTCAGCTTTGCATGCACTTTTATCTGAAGTTTTTCCATCTGTGGCAGTTGCACTACATTTTCCTTTATCTTTGCAATCTTCTTTGCCGCAAACTTTACATTTTTCTTCATCTACATTTACTGTATTATCATTTTTAGGTGCTGCATAAGAAGATACTGTTGTTGCTCCAAGAAAAGCAACAAGGCTAATGATTAAAAATAATTTTTTCATAATTAAATAATTAAATTGTTAAAATAATATCAAAACTTTTACACTACAAAAATATATCTAAGTATTACTACATGCTGTTAATAAAAAGTTAAAAGATTTGTTCAATTTCTTAAAATCTGTTAAATAAATCGAAATAATTTTGCCTCAAATATATAAAAACCTTTTAATTTTATGCAAAACTTCCAAAAACCTGCTAAAACTCTTTACAAAAAATAATGTAACTAATTCGCCGGATAAAGCAAAGTATCAGCAGCCAGCATTTTTATTTGGTAGCCTTCGCCTGGGTTCATATTTCCAATATTGTCGATGCCGAACAATGGCCAATAAACCAAACCACCACCACTTTTTGCCATAATAATATTTTGCGAGATCCCTGTAAGCATAGTGTCTATTGCTCCGATGTTTTGGCGAAGGTAGCCAAGAATATTCCAGCCAGCCAGCAAATTTATAAGTTTTCTTATTTTTTAAAAATTCTTAAAATCCAGGGTAAGCGGTTAATATTTACACCCATATACTCGCAAGCTGTAGCGCCGAAACCTTTATTAAATCGAGCAATACCTGGAATATTTGAGCCTTCGAAATCGAGAGTCATGTGTTTTTCTGAATATAATTTTATTATATGGTCAAAAATCAGAAACACTGATTTATTTTTTTTACCCTCGGGTGATGAGACCGTAATCAGTGAGGTGATTTTTTTCTTTGCTAAAATAAAAAATACAGCTCCACAAAGTGTGTTTGATGAATCATATGCAGCATAGATTTTACCTAAATTATTTTTCAGGAAAAAAGCAATCAACCGACGAAGAATATCGTATTGACTTTTTTTCATGCCAATAAGTGTATCACCTACATTTTCGACAAACAGCTTAACTAATTCGTTGGTAGTTATACCTTTCGAAAGATAAATTCCATGTTTTTTTGCTTGATTGAGATTGCGTTTTGTATTTTTTGAATATTTTTTTTGAAGAATCTCATAAGGTTCAATCAAATCGAGATGAAAATTTGCATTTGGTTTTAAATCAAAAATATCGCTCTCTATTTTATTGATTGTGTTTAATTTTATTTGAACAATTTTGTATTTTTTCGGAATTGCTCTAAGAAATTTTTCTACTAAAACAGCATCAATCTTTTTTGAAGAAAAAACGCCAAGTTGCTGAGTATAATCAGGTTGAGCAAGATATTGAATCCCATACTTTTTTTTGTGAGTTAGCGGCATCACACTTTCGTAATCGCCTTCTACAAGTGCATCCCAATTTTCCGAAACTATATCAAGATACCAAGAATTAGCATAGACTATTTCATTTACAGATCGGGCAATGGAAATATTCCATTTTTTTATATCAATTTCTTTATGTTTTAAATACCTGATTTTCAATTTGATTTTTGTTGATAAAAATAATTGTTATTGGCAAGCTTCCAACATTTTAGTATAAACTTTTCTCCATCCGTTCCATTCTCCAATGTCATTTAACGACTCGTTGTGCCACAAACTAATAAATGTTCCATTTACTCTTTTTACTTTTTCGATTAGTTCTGTAATTTTTTGAATTGATTCTTCGCTCGAAAATTTTAAGTATTTTTTTAGACTTACATCCATCACTTGAAACGGAAATATCTTCAGATCAGTTTCAATATTTTTGGTTAGATCGAAAAAATTGAATGGGCTACAAATTCCAGCTCTAAAACCAATTTTTTCGGCATAACCTAAAGTATAATCTTGCTTTATTCCATTTTCTAGGAGATTTTGATAAGTTTCAGGAAAAAACAGCATTAAATAGTGCTGGCGACTTATTTCAATTTTTTGATTTGCAATTTCCTTCAAGTTGTGAATTTCTTTTTTTAATTGAGCCTTGTTTGTATTAGACGCAAAGGATGGATGAATTCCAATACTAATTTTTCTTGAAATTTCGTATATCATTTTGCGAAAGCTAACATTTGATACAGGGATATTTCTATCGTATTGACTAAAATTCCCAAGCAGAAAAAAGAATATTGCATTGAATTTGTGCTGCTTATGAACTTTGTTGAGAAAAGAATAAGTGTCGTATGGGTCTTTTTTTAAATCTAATAGAACTTTTATTCTCTCAATTGTTTCTTTGAAATTAAAGTCTATTATAGTTTTAGCCAATGCTCCAAAAATTCTGTAATATCCTTTAAATTTATATGCAAAAGCATTGTCAATATCAATAGTAGGAATGTACGAAAAATTGTTTTCTGCAAAAGAAATTTTCGGAAAAACTTCTTTCAATTTTTTTCTAAAAAGCAAAACCCAATTGTTTACAATAGGTTCTTCAAGAAAATTGTTTTTAAAGGCAATACAATTTTCTGCAAGAAATCTTCCGAATTTATCTTTTTTGCCGGGCAAATACTCTTCGTATCTACTTATTAGATAGAAACTTGCAGCAAATATATCGAAGCAAAAAAAAGAATCCTCATTAGTTTCGAAAAAGATTTTTTGATCTTGAAATTCAGAAACTAAAATATTTTTTCCTACAATAGATTCTTCAAAAAGAATTGGATTTGACTCTAAAAATAACTCATCTTTAATTTTTGAACCGGAATAATTAAA
This sequence comes from Bacteroidota bacterium, assembly GCA_018692315.1. Taxonomy (NCBI): domain Bacteria; kingdom Pseudomonadati; phylum Bacteroidota; species Bacteroidota bacterium. The sequence continues at coordinate 9,116 of JABHKC010000109.1, forward strand.
TTTTGGCGTACCAGCGGCTAAGAATTCATCCTTACTATTTGTAAACCGAATTTCTGCATTCAATAAATCGCAAAAAATTAAATTAAATATATATTTTAATCTTGATGTAGTATTTTCTGTGTAAATTAATATCATATAATCAAAAGAATATGAAATGTGTTTGAAATACAATTGAATATTTCGAGCTTTCTTTTATTCATTTATTAGTTGCAACATATATTCGTTTAGAAATTCCTCATGAGTTTTTATCCATTCTTTTTTTTCACCAACTATCTCGAATTTGTGTTTTCGAAATAGATTCAAACTATGATCATTGTTGGCAGTTATATTACAAAAAAGTTGATGCAATCCGAGATGAGAAAATGCGTAATTAATGAATAATTCGAGAGCAGCCGAGGCGTAGCCCTTCCCTTTGTTTTCGTCTTCGCCAATAAGGATTCCTATGCCTGCACGATTATGATAGGGATCGAAATCGAACATATCAATTGCACCGATTGTAGAATTTTCCGACATATTTTTTGCATCTATCATTAGCCGCAATTGTTTGGTTTCGTATATATCGAGATGGGAATTCTCGACATATTTCCTGATAATATATCTTGAAAATGGCACTATGGTATTACTTAGTTTCCAAACCGATGGATCGTTTTCCCACTTGTAAATAATATCGGCATCGGAAAGTTCGATGGCACGAAGTTTTACAAAATCATTTTCAAGTTTTAGAATGTCGGTAAAGTTGTCTGATAAATCCATTTATTTATTTTTAAAAGAATTAGAAACTAAAATCTTTTCATTTTGTTATAAAAACAATATATTTTGATGCTATAATTCTTCGGCAGATTCTACTCTATGAACAGAATCTACTCCGTCTATTCTAATTAAATGCGATATTAAGATATTTAAATCATTTACATTATGAACATATACCTCAAAAAAACCTTTAAAAATTCCATCATGGCTGTCAATTTTAACCGAACGGATATTTATTTTCAGATGCTCTGTAATTGAATTTGCCAGATCGGCAACCAATCCTGGTTTTTCGATTCCTACCAGAGAAATTTTCTCCAAAAAAGAATCCAATTTTTGTGTGGTCCATTCAACTTTTATGAGCAATTCTTTATATCTTGCCTGAATTGCTGCCACATTCGGACATTTTGTTTTATGTATAAGTATTGATCCATCTGCTTTTGTATATCCAATAATTTTGTCGCCAGGAATTGGTTTGCAGCATTTTGCTGAAGTATATTCACTTTTGTTTATATTTTCTACGACTAATTTAGGTTTTTTTGGAGTCTTTTTTGTTTTTGAAGTTTTGTCGTCTGTTTTTGTACTTTTTACGATTTTTGCAGTAGAACGAATAATTTGAAGTTGCCAATATTTTATTATTTTATTTCTTCTTTTTTTCTGAACAATTTTATCAAGATTACTTAAATCAACAATTCCTCTTCCAATTTTAAAATATAATTCTTCTTTGTTTTTGATTTTCGAATGATTCAACAATTTCCTGACATTTGTATTATTCACCGAAAGTTTAAGATTTTGTAAAGCACCATTAAGCATTTCCATACCTTTTGTAATATCTTCTTTTCTTTCGTTTTTAAAAGCGTTTTTAATTGCCGAAATTGCTTTAGTGGTAACCACAAAATTGAGCCATTCGAATTTTGGATTTTGGTTTTTTGAAGTTAATATTTCGACCTGATCGCCACTTTGCAGCACATAATTCAATGGCTGAAGTTTGCCATTTATCTTTGACACAATACTATGATAGCCAATATCGGAATGGATGTCGAAAGCAAAATCGAGAGCTGTGGCACTTTTTGGCATACTTCGTATCTGCCCCTGAGGTGTGAATATATAAATTTCGGAAAAATCTAAATTTAATTTTACATTGTCAAGAAATTCTCCGGCATCGGAATCAGGATTGTTCAGAAAATCGCCAATTCTTTTTATCCATCTTTCAATATGCGTTTCTTCATCTTTTGGTTCTTTATATTTCCAATGTGATGCTAAACCTCGTTCAGCAATATCATCCATTCTGTGCGAACGAATTTGCACTTCTATCCAATTGCCATCGTTTCCCATCACTGTGGTGTGAAGAGCCTCGTAGCCATTCACTTTCGGAGTGCTTACCCAATCGCGCAATCGACCAGGTTTTGGTTTATATTCACCTGCAATAATCGAATAAATTATCCAACACAATGCCTTTTCTGAAACATTAGCCTTTGGTTCAAAAACGAACCGGATTGCTAACAAATCGTAAACCTCATGGAATGAAATTCCTTGTTTTTGCATTTTTTCCCATGTAGAAAAAATTGATTTCGGACGGGCAGTTATATCAAAAATAATTTTCTCCTGATGTAATTTGTCATTTATTGGCTTAATAAATTCTTTAATTCTGTGAATGCTATTATCACTATTTTCAAGCACTCGTCTTTCTAAATCACTATATACTATCGGATGTAAATATTTAAAAGTTAATTCCTCAAGTTGAGTTTTAATATTGTAAAGCCCCAGACGATGGGCGAGCGGGATGTATAAGAAATTTGTTTCAGAAGCTATTCGTTTTTGTTTTTCGGGCATAAACTCTAAAGTTTGCATATTGTGCAATCTATCGGCAAGTTTTATTAGAATTACCCTAATGTCGTTGGACATAGTGAGTAGCAAACGCTTATAATTTTCGGCTTTTTTTATTTCCTGATTTCTGAAAACTCCTGTGAGCTTAGTCAGCCCTTTTATAATATTAGAAATTTTTTCTCCGAAAAGTTCTTCAATGTCTTGAAATGTATATTCAGTATCTTCAACAACATCGTGAAGAAGGGCACAGACAGCAGATTTTGTTCCTAAACCAATTTGAACAGTTACAATTTTTGCTACCTCTAAAGGATGGAAAATGTACGGTTCTCCTGACCGTCTTCTCATATTCAAATGAGCCTCATCAGCAATTTTAAAAGCTTTATTAATTAATCTTAAACTTTCTGGTTTCTGAATGCGAGGACTACCTTTTATCAATTCGTCGTACAGATTTAAAATATGCTTCCTTTCTTCAGGAGTATGTCCGTTCATATATTCTTATTTTCAATTCAGATACAAAATTATTAAATTTCTTACATTATAAAGCGTCTCTAAGAAAACAGTTCAAAATTAATCCCTAATTCGGGATTGCGACATTTCTATTTTTTTCATTTGTCAAATACAAAAGCATATACATATGAAAGAAAATAGAAATCTTATCAAAAATAAATTATTCTATAAATACTGCCAGTTTTCTATGAGTCATTTGAAGAAAATGGAGTTTTCTTAGTGGCACTAATTAAGGGATATAAAATCCTAACAAATGACACAACAACAATTTCAACCATAGAGTGGCTAACAAATTCTATTAATTCTCATTGGTCTTTGAACAAGTTTGGACAAAAAACTTAAATAAGCTGAATATACAAGAACTTGTTTCATTGAAATTCTACAATGGATTTATGCGGTATTTGTCGTAATTATCGTTCATCAAACTCAAATAGCTATCATATCGCGAATTGCTGATTTCCTTTTCTTTCAAGCCAACTTTCACGGCACACTGTGGCTCATGAATATGTGTACAATTGTTATATCTACAGTTTTTTGAAAGTTCGAAAATTTCAGGGAAAAAATGAAAAAGTTCTTCTTTTTGCATATCAAAAACGCCGAATCCTTTAATCCCGGGAGTATCTACTATAAATCCTCCTTCACTAAGTTCAAACATCTCGGAGAAAGTGGTAGTATGTTTTCCTTTTTTATGATAGTCGGAGATATCTCCTGTTTTTAAATTTAAACTTTCATCAATAGAATTTAATATAGTGGATTTTCCAACACCGGAATTTCCAACAAAAACATTTACTTTATTCTGCATTTTTTCTTTTAAAGAATCTATATTGATATTTTCTTTCGCTGAAATTTGAAAACAATTGTACCCGATTTTTTCGTAGATATTTTTTAGTTCGGTCAATTTACTCATCATTTTTTCGTTGTATAAATCTATTTTGTTGAAAACAATATTCACAGAAACCATATACGCTTCGGCAGTGGCAAGAAATCTATCAATAAAAATTGTGGTTGTTTTAGGAAAATCGATAGTAACTATTAGAAATGCAAAATCAATATTTGCGGCTATTACCTGATAGTTTTTCGAAAGATTTATTGAACGTCTGACAAGATAATTTTTTCTGTCATCGATATTGGTAATCTGCCCTACTCCATCGCTGGAATTTATATAAAATTCGACCCAATCGCCAACACACACCGGATTTGTACTTTTTATAAATTTAGTTCGCAAGTTTCCTTTCAATTTGCAATTTACAGTAGATCCGTCTTTTCGACGAACTTTATACCAACTTCCTGTCGATTTTACTATTAAAGCTTTTTCCAAATTTCACATTCTTAAAAATGATTAAAGTGCGAAGATATAAATTGTGGATATATCGACTAAATCTTTTTTTGAGGTGTTAGAAATTAACTTTCACCCAATAATTATGAAATATCAAGTTCAGTTTATTGTCTTATCATTTACTTTTGTCTTGACACAATAGTAACAAAAAGTCAAGAAAAAATGATGCTACAACCCATATGCCAGCGCCCGCCCGCCATTTTTTCTGGCCAACGCCTATAATTTTTATCAAAATTATTTTGATGGGAACAACTATTGATAATTGTCGATAGCAATAAAATTCACGTCTTCTGCAACTAATAGTCTCATTATTAGGCTCGTTCTAACTTTATTGCTGCCGTGGCATCAGAGAATTTTGGGAACAATACTTTTCGAAAATGCTGGCGGTGGGCATAGCTAAGCAAGTA
>JABHKC010000110.1 GCA_018692315.1 Bacteroidota bacterium
GGAACTTATGTTTATTCTGTAACTGCAAATGGATATAGTTCAGCTCAGGACACTATTGAAATCACAAATGCCGATGTTTGGGAATATGTGTCGCTGCAAGCTCAAACTTATAATGCTGTTCTTGTTATAAACGATGGAATGTTAGGAATTATGGGAGCAGATGTAACAATCGGAAATCAAACAATCACTACTGATTTCTGGGGCGAAGCATGGTTTAGTTTGCCTGCAGGAACTTATGTTTATTCTGTAACTGCAAATGGATATAGTTCAGCTCAGGACACTATTGAAATCACAAATGCCGATGTTTGGGAATATGTGTCGCTTAACATAAATTATGGAATACAAACAATTAGTATTCCTTTTGGTTGGAGTATCATTTCAACATATATTGATCCAATTCAATCCTCATTAGATTCTGTCTTTTATTCAATAATTAATGAAGTTGTTATCGTTAAAAACGAAAGTGGGCTCGTATATTGGCCAACTTATGGAATTAATGGCATTGGAAATCTTACTTTGGGCGAAGCATACCTCATTAAACTCAACAATAGCCAAACTTTAGATATTGTTGGGTCAATAATAGTTCCGGAACAAACTACATTAAATATCTCTTCAGGATGGAATTTACTTGGATATCTTAGAACCAGTCCTGCAAATATTGAGATTCTTTTAAGTTCAATTGTTAACGAAATAGTTTTATGCAAAAATGGAGTTGGTAATATTTATTGGCCAATATATGGAATAAACACTATTGGAGATATGGTACCAGGAGAAGGTTATCAAATAAAAGTAAGTACAAACCTAAACTACACATATCCGGCGAATGGGCCTTTAAGCCAAACTAACAAATCTCATGTACAATCGCATTTTCAAAATCAAATTATCAATACAGATAACAATATGACAGTTTGCTTTCCGCTCAATGCATGGAACGAAAAACCTGATATAGGCTCAGAAATTATTGTCAAAACAACTACTGGAAACATTGTTGGTACTGGGATTTATAAAAATGAAAATGTTGCAATAACAATTTGGGGAGATGATGAACTAAGTCCTCAAAAAGATGGCATATTTTCAGGAGAATCATTTAGTTTTATGCTATACGATCCTGTAAGTAATGAATTATCTCCTATTGTTGTGGATTACTGGGAGGAAGGAAATAATCAATATTCAATAAATAAAATTGCAATTATAGGCTCTCTGAAAAACGTTTCGACTGATTTTGATTACTCTTTGAAGCAAAATATCCCTAATCCTGCAATTTCAAAAACCCGCATTGATTTTAGATTAGCTGAAAAAGGACATGTAAAAATGAGTATATTGAATGAAACAGGTCAGTTAATTGATATTATAAAAAATGAAAAATTGAATAAAGGAAATCATAGTGTTAATATAGATATTGAAAAATATCCTGCAGGAGTTTACTTATATAGATTGGAACATGATTCTTATACAGAAACAAGAATAATGCATATTTTAAAGTAATCTAACGCTATATTCTTTGTTAATAATTGAAAGAGATTGTTTCTTCGGAGCAATCTCTTTTGTTTTTATTAAAACCAAATAGTTTTACGTTTTTGATTAAATGTAATACCTTTGCTCATAATTAATATATTATGAGGTGGAAACTGCAAATTTTTCTTTTTTTTCAACTGGTATCGATTGCAAATGCTGATTCGACGATCGACTCCTTAAAGTTTGTTTTAGGAAAAACATTTGATATTGAAAAACAAATTCCTATCTATAATCAACTATATGAACTTTATAAATATACCAGTGGAGATTCATCTGCTTATTATGCAAGGATTTTATTCGAGAAAGCAGGGACCATAAAATCAAATTACTATTCAGGTATAGGAGCAGCAAATTTAGCCGATTTGTACATTCGACAAGACAATATTGATACTGCACTATATTTATACAAATATGCTATTGAAGAAATTTCTAAAACTGATAGCTTTTTTGATCTCACTCAATCCTTTTTAATACTTGGAAATATTTATCTCGAAAAAAGCGATTTTGATAATGCTTTTTCTGCGTTTCACAAGGGCTTGAAATTAGGTGAAAAATATGGATTCAAGGAAATAATTTCTCATATATACAACAATTTGGGAGTGGGGTACTTGAAACTTGAAGACAATGAAAAGGCATTAGAACTTCTGCAAAAAGCCTATGATCATTTTATGGAGCTTAATTGGGAAATTGAACAAGCTCACACACTGTCAAATATTTCAGTAATTCATGAAGCAAAGAAAAATATTGATCTTGCAAAGATCAATTTGTATGAATCTTTAAAGATATTTAAGAAATATAATGACAAAACCAGCCAATCTAGGACCTATAGTAGTTTAGGAAACATAGAGTTAAATAAAAAAAGATATGTATCAGCATTAAACTATTTCAACGATGCCAAAAGGCTTATCATAGAACAAGATACTGTAAACTTAGGTCCACGGGCAAATATACTTGCATCAATTTTATTAGGCATAGGAAAGTGTAACTATTATTTGGGTAATATTCCGAAAGCTGAAAGCTTTCTGTTTGAATGTTTTGAAATTTCAAATGCTACCGGATCAATTGGCAATATTATGAACTCATCAAAAGAACTTGCCAGGCTGAATGAAGATATGGGACGCTTTGATAGTTCTCTAAAATATTTCAAAATTTTCAAGCAACTAAACGACAGTATTTTTAACGAGGAATCTATTAAACGAATTACGCAGTTAGAAATGCAATATGAGTTCGACAAGGAAATGAAAGAAAAAGAGCTTAAACAAGCTATAAGAGCTCAAAAAGAACTAAGAAAAGAATATGTACTATACATTACTATTATATTAATTTTAGCACTTGCAATAATTTTTATTCTGTTGTTCGTAAATCAAAAAAACAAAACCAAACAACAAAAACTAAAACAAGAAGCTTTAAACATTAAGCTTGAACATAAAAACAAAGAACTTACTACCAACGTGATGTATTTGTTGAAAAAAAATGAATTCATTACAAATATTGCTGAGAAACTTACCAAAATAAAATACGATCTAAAGAAAGAAAATCAGAAAATAATTAAGGATATTATTAAAGAATTGGAAGGAAACACTACAAAAGATTCCTGGAACGAATTTGAAATTCGATTTAACGAAGTACACACAAATTTCTATATAGCATTAAACGATAACTACCCAAGTTTAACTCCAAATGAAAGAAAACTATGTGCTTTTCTCAGATTAAATATGTCAAGTAAAGAAATATCAGCTATCACATATCAATCCGTGTCCAGTATTAATATGGCTCGATTCCGGCTTCGAAAAAAAATGAGAATAGAAAGAGACGAAAACCTAATAAGTACACTTTCAAAACTATAATTTAAACTCATTATTACTTCTCTGTAATACAGCAGCTTAGACTGTTATGTAATATTTTGTTAATCAAAATATTAAAATTGTCATATTAAAATTATCTAAAATATATTTTCATTGTTTTATCCCTTCATAGTTTTGCCGAAAATTTTATGATATGGCAAAAAAAAAGCAGGAAACATATATTCAGCCAAAACAAAATATTAAATCACCAGATGAGAAGATAAATCAGCTTATTCACAAAAAAAAAGAAGAAAATATTGCCCTAAAAAAACTATTGATAGAATTAGATAAAACGAATAAATAATTAAATTTTAACAAATTAGAAAAATGAAAAGAATTAAACTGATTATTATCGCAATCATAATCACCTTTGTTGCAAATGCTCAAAGTCCTATATTTGAAGAAAACTTCGACACTTTAAGCTATGGAGATCCACCTCCTGCAGATTGGAGTATTTATTATATGGCTGACTTCACCGGCAGCAATCAATGGAAAGCAACCGGATTTGGCTACAATGGAACATTTGCAATAAATCATCAGAGCTATTATTCTACTTCTCAGAGTGCTGACAACTGGGTGGTTTCTCCCCAAATCGCTATTGGTGCAAATGCCATCCTGTCTTTTAAAGATTGGACTAAACCATATAATACTGGTTCAACTTTTGGGCATTCCTCTGTTTTGATTTCTACCGGAAGTGCATTGCCTTCGGACAGCGATTTTGTTGAAGTTATGGTATTCGACACTACCGTTTTGGAAACCTGGAAAACAAATATTATTGATTTGGCCTCCTATTCAGGTAATAATATTTACCTTGCCTTTAAATATGAAGCTCAGGCACTTCAGCACCGGTGGACAATTGATGATGTAGTAGTTGAATCTTCATACATAGATGGTGGGATTTCTAACATAGTATCTCCAAGTGGAGTCTTTTATCCAGGAGGATTGGAGAATGTGACTGTAAATTTAAAAAATTATGGAAACCAGGCAATTGATACAGCTACAATTAACTGGTCGGTGAACGGTATTGTTCAAACTCCTTATTTTGCTGTAGGTATAAATCTGATCATCGATGATTCCTTAGATATAATTATTGGACAGTATGATTTTACTCCTTCAGGTGTTTATACTCTTGAGGCAACTTCTGATATTGGCGGAGATACTATCACAACCAACAATACCGCAACCGGGACTTATACCATTATGGCAACAATTGACATTGGTGTAGTCGATATCAGTCCAAAAGATGGTTTTCCAGTTTCCGGAAATGTGAATGTGAAAGCTACAGTTAAAAACTTTGGAACAGCAGTAGCAAATGATTTCAATATAAACTGGTATGTTGATAGTATTGCCCAAACTGTGTTCTCGGCTACTAACATGAATTTACAACCTGGAGAATCGGTAAAGCTTAATGTGGGCACATATAATTTTACGGCAGGAAATTACACTATTTCAGCAGTCAGTAATAATTTAACCGATATTGACAATTCAAACGATTCAACATCAGTTGATGCAATAATTGGTTACCTATGGGAAAGCTTCGAAGCAGTATCTTTTCCTCCAACTGGCTGGTCATGCACATATGCAACGCGCGATTTGACATTTGGTGCCTATCATGGCAATTACTTTTACTCTTCAGAATCGGCCGTTAATATGTTTGGAACCATATCCGACACCTTGTTTACTCCATTGTTAGAAATTACTTCAGGTGATTCTTTAAGTTTTGCTCTTCGTCTAAATGATTGGTTTCCGGTAAATTACAAAATAGTTTGGAAGGATGGATTTACTGGTCTGGTCTCTGACATACAAACAATACAATCACCTGGAGTACCTTGGACAACTCATACAATTAACATCTCCCTGGCAGAAGGAATCAACTATATAGGTTTTGTTTCCACTACTACTGGTATATCCGGACCCACAAATCTGGACTACATTACATCCTCAGCTATATATCATAATTATGATTATGACTTAAGTGTTAAAAAATATAAAGCTGAACCAGTAGCACGGACAAATATACCTGAACCAATTATATGTACTGTCAAAAATACAGGCAAAAATACTGTGCTAAGCAGCGATTATTCTATTAAGCTTATTGAAGCACCTAATATTGTACTTGCAACATTTTCTGGTGTTGATATAAACCCCTGGGATGAAGCAGAAATAGAAATTCTTCATTCATTTACAACAGTAGCTGACAATAAACTGACACTTAAGATTGATTATACTGCTGATCTGAATCAGGCGGATAATACTACAGATACCTTCCTTATCTTTTCCGTACCGGCTACCGCAATTGATGATGAAATTGGTCAACCAAATATAGTTAATCTGAATTTTCCGTTCGATGCATCCGGAAGTACTATGAGTATGGGTGAAGATGACATTTGCCAAACTCTTTACTTAAACAATGAGGTAGATGCCGGATATATTCATGGCTTTCAGATTATGTATTATTCAATTTTTCATGGCAAAAGAATTCTTCCGCTAAAAGTCTGGATAGCAGAAACATCACTAATGAATATGTCAGGTGATTGGATTCCCTATTCCGATTTTGTGCTTGTATTTGATGGAGAGATTGAAATAGGAACTGATACCACTATGTTTTATGTTCCATTCAATACCCCATATCTATATACAGGAATAAATAATCTGGTCGTTCAGTCATATCAATACGATCCTGAATGGCCAAGTCTTGCAACAAGGATTTTTGCAAATGGATCTGCTCCTCAAGTCCGCACACATTCTATGATTAATGTGTTTAATCTTGATCCGACTAATCCCGGAATGGGAGGAAATTATTTTAATGATTATCCCTATACCATATTTGTAACTGATACATTAACAGATATTGGTATTATTTCAGGAAACGTGTATAATACTTTAGGAATAAGTTTGCCAAACTCAATGGTCGAAGTTGTAGGAACTGTAGTTTCTGCTCAGACAGACATAACGGGCACTTATGAATTGCCTTCTATTCCTTTTGGAACTTATGATATAATTGCTTCGGCATTTGGTTACGAAGACAATATTCAAAATATTGTACTTAATCAACCCAATTTAAGCCTTAATTTTGTTTTATTTGACAAAGCTTTAATTGAAATCAGTGGATATGTAGAAGGTTCCAATTCTCCCGGAACACCACTCTCCGAAGTTGAAATATCTCTTTCAGGCTATGCCCCTTTTTCTACAACTTCCAATAGTTCCGGAAACTTTTCAATAAGTCAGGTCTATGGAAACGAAAATTATACACTTACATTAAGCAAATTTGGTTACTTCCCGCATTCTATTTCATTGTCAGCTCAAAACATTCCTATTGATGTTGATACTATAATTTTGCAAGAAAAGTTTATACCTGCGTTTGATGTGAATGCCTCGCCTTTAGGAGACGATGTTCTTGTTAGCTGGACTACTCCTGCAATGGCTTCGGAAGAACAGATAAAAATAGATTATGATACCATCTCTTACAGCTATACAAATGAACCATATGAAGAGGTTTGGTTGGGAAATAAATTTTTAAACTATGCTGAAATTACTCTGACTGATATCGAAATTGTTTTTGACATTTATCCCTTAGATCATGATTCTGTAACTATTGACATTTTCGATGAAAATCAAGTACTACTGGTAAGCAGCCTCACTTTTGTTACAGCCTACGACACAGCTATGACTATAGATATTCCTAATATCACACTTACAGGTTCGTTCTATGCAATGCTTCATTGGCAAAACAATGAATTGAATACTGATGCCTTAGCTATCGACTACTCAGCCGGGATTTCAAATGTAGCATATATAAAATATCCTGGCGACGATATTCTACTTTTTACTGATGTAATTGGAGGTTGGGACGGAGCCTTTTTAATTCGAGCAAACATTCTGGACGAAACAACCCTAAAGCCTTGTAATGTACTTGGTTACAATGTATATAGAGGACTTTTCGAAGATTATTCTAACATGAATAATTGGTCTATACTTAACTCTGCAATTGTTACAAATGAAGAATATACTGATGATTCATGGATACAATTGCCCGAAGATGGGAACTATGTATTTGCGATAGAGGCTATTTATACAGAAGGAAATGCAGAAGTAACATTTTCAAATACAATTTATGGGATGGTGGATGTTCCAGAAATAGAGAATGATAATATAGAAATTTTCCCAAATCCAGTTAGTGAGCTTTTATCAATTCAAAATGTCGAAAATTCAAAAATTGACATTTATGACATTGTAGGTAATCTTCTATATTCTGATATATTCAAAACCAAATCAGCAGAAATTAACATGAAAAAATTAAGTTGTGGAGTATATTTTATTCATATAATTAAAGGAAACAATAAGATTATTAAAAAAATACAAAAAATAAATTAGTGAAGAACTGGAAACTAATAATCTTAGTGGAAAAATATCTGATGGTAAAAAATTATTATTATTGAAAAAAGTTAAGTGAGATTTTATTAAATAAGATTACTTTAACCTGAATAATTCATAAATTTTCGTCTCGAAAGTTCAAAATGTGTGTCAGATTTGAACTACCACAGATTTTTATTTTTGAGTAATAGCGAGCTATTTTGATGGAATAAAAATTGAGGACGGTCAAAGATGATGTGCA
>JABHKC010000111.1 GCA_018692315.1 Bacteroidota bacterium
TAGCCGCAGTCCTTGCAAGTATAGCGTTGCTTGCCTTTAATAATCCCTCTTTTTACTTTGTTTGTCGATTTACACTTTGAACAATCCATAATATTTTTTTGGCAAAAATACAAAATGTATATATAATAAACAATGCCAAATTTTTAAACAATTTCACTTATTGGTCAGAAGAGGAAAATTTCATTCTGCTTACAGAAGCAGAAGAGTTTAAAAAAAATAGTATCCAAATTTGGATGAATGAATTTAGAGCAAAATACAGACAGATTGAAAGACAAATAAATTCAGCAACACCTCTTAACGAATTGGAGGATGATATTAAAGATTTAGGCATTGATTTAGTTGATTATATAAGAAAACAAGACTTATCTATTCAAGGTTTTTCTCCTTTAGGTATTGAATTTAGTAATGGACATTACTACGCCCTATCAGATAATTTGGAAATAGGTTGGCATTATGACTGGGAAAATAAATATAAGAAATAATGAAAGAGATATACTACACCTATAATAATGAAGCAATTGCAAGCTGTATTTTTTTATCTGTATTAAACAAGGTAGAAAAATTAGATATTGCCCACTCTTGCCTTATTCTACCTTTTTTATTAGATGATAGCATTATTAATTATTTACATCAAAATCAAAATAGTGAATTGAATTTAGAACAAATAGTTTACGACAAATCTCGATTATTTGCTTCTTTCAATAAACGTTTTACAGCTTTATTACCTGTCTCTATTAATTCTTTGGTATTGCTAAGTAAAACTAACCAAATAGAAATAGGTAAAGAAATATCTATAAATTCAACATTTAATATTGAGGAGAATATGGGAGATAGATTCAATAAGATAGAAAGTATTGTGCCTTTCTTTTTATCACTAATTGAAAAATACTCAACGACTCAACTATATCAAATTTTAAAAATACAATTATGATATTTATACTTCACGAAATAAAACTATGGTTCAAAGATGATAATTCAGAACCTAAAAGTTATGATTTTTTGCCAAATAAAATTAATGTCATTTCTGGTGATGCAACAACTGGTAAAACAAGTTTTTGGAGCATTATAGATTATTGTCTTTTATCAGGAAAGATGAACATTGTAAATGCTATTTCTGAAAAGGTAGATTGGTTTGGCATCAGATTTACAATTAATGACAAAGAAATATCAATAGTAAGAAAATCACCAAACAAAGGTCTTCCTGCTTCTGAAGTTTATTATGATTTTGGAGAATTCCCTAAAGTACCCAAAGGGAATAAAGAAATTGCTGAAATAAAATCTAAATTAGATGATGAATTTGGTATAACAGATGCTTTAAGGTTTCCTTATGGCAAAGCTTTAGGCAAAACAACTTTTAATCTTTCTTATCGTCATTTCCTTTTATTCAATTCGTTAACCGAATCAATTATTGGAACATCTGAAACTTTTTTTGATACCACTTTTTACGGGAAAGAAGAATATGATAAAGCTCTATCTCATATTTTTGATTTAGTTATTGGTGTTAATGATATGGAAAATATCAAAGCTAAAGAACGAATAAAAGAATTAGATGAAGGAATCAAAAAAATTAATACCCAAGAGAAACGGAATCAAACAATTAATAATAATCTCGAAAGAGATATTTTTGAATTAATTACAAAATCTAAAGAAAATAAATTCATAGAATATCTTCATCCAGCAGATTCTGTAAATGAAGCTATTGAATTACTTCAAAATGTTATTCAAAACACTGTAAAAGTTGCCGACAATTCTAAACTTTTTTCTGAAATTGATGAGTTATACAAGAAAAAATTTAAATTAAAAACTCAAATTAATGCAATAGATAAATACAGAAAGGAATATAGTATTTACAAGAAAAACCTGTCAAAATCGGCTGACAGCTTACAACCAATTGAATTTTTAAATACTAAATTGTCAGACCAATTAGTAGGTTCATATGAAACTCAAAAGTTTATAGAATCATTAGACTCTTCTTTGAAGGATATAAAAAAGAACCTATCAAAAAAGATAAAAGAACCAATTAAGGTTTCAGGAGAAATAAAAGATTTAAAAATACAATTACAAAATATTGAGAAGAGAATAAATCAACTGAATGAAATAAAAAAGAATAGTTCATCAGAAGGAAAAAAGTATGTTGTTTTAGGGGAAATTAAATATGCTTTTGAGCAAATCATAGGCAGAAAACAAATAAAACCTATTGACACTGTTGAACTAAACAGCCTAACTGATGAAAAAATAAGATTAGAAAAAGTACCGCAAGATACTGAGCAAATAAAGTTTTCTATGAAATCATTATTGAATGAGAGTATTCAAAGAAACTATAATTTATATCCTTTGCCTAATTATCAAAATGGTAATGCAAAATTTAATAATGATGAAATGCGTTTAAAGCTATGTCCAGAAGGAGAAATGTTTCCTTTAGATAATGTAGGGAGTAAATCTAACTTTATGTTTATGCACTTATACTTTTTCTTAGGATTACACGAACATATAATTTCATTAGAACAACCACACGTCCCTCAATTTTTATTTATTGACCAACCAAGTATTCCTTATTATGGCAGTAAAGGAAATAGCGATAAAAATAAATTAGTGAATGCTTTTTCTCTTCTAAATTCTTTTATAGACTATATTATAAAAGAAAAGAAAACAAGTTTTCAAATTTTTATGGTTGAACACGCTCCACAAGAATATTGGATTGATAATGACTTAACATATTTTCATACTGTAGATGAATTTATTGGCGGAAAAGGGTTGATTCCTAGTAATATTTATAAAAATTAATTTACACAAAAAATGACATTAGGTAAAATAGAAAAATTTATTATACATTTTGTAGGTAATAAAAATAATGAAGAAGGAGTTCGCTTTTCAAATGCTTTAGCAAATATTAATAAAACAGAAGAATATATTCGGAACTTGATAAGTAACAATCTTAAAGTAGAAGAATTATTTCATTTTTATTTTGTTCCAAACATTGAGCTTAATCCAATGTTTCAATTTGTAAGTTCAATTTTCAATGAAAAATCTACTTTTATTGAGCAATCACAGAATTGTTCAAGATATTTATATGATAAGAGTACACACCCGAAAATTAAGGGAGGCGAATTATGCATAATATATATTGAAGATTGTGTTTTAAATGGAGAAAAAACGGATGCTATAGGTTTATTCAAATCAGAAAATAAAGAAACTATACTAAAGGTGCTTTCAACAAATGATAGTTTTGAATTAGAAAGTGAAAATGGAATAAATACTAATAAATTAGACAAAGGATGTTTGATTTTTAATATTCAAAAAGAAAATGGATATTTAGTTTCAATTATTGATAATACTAACCGTAATTCAGAGGCTCAATATTGGAAAGATGATTTTCTTGGCGTTCAACCTTTAAAAAACGAATTTCACCAGACAAATGAATTTTTAGGAATAGCTAAAAAATATGTAACACAGCAGTTAACAGAAGATTTTGAAGTATCAAAAGCCGACCAAATTGATTTGCTAAACCGTTCAGTTGAATATTTTAAAACAAATGATAAGTTTGATAAAGAAGATTTTGAAAAAGAAGTTTTCCAAGAAAATGAATTGATTAAATCATTCCAAAATTTCGACAATTCATATAGAGATGATAATGAAATTGAACTTTCGGACAGTTTTGAAATATCATCACAAGCTGTTAAAAAACAAGCGAGAGCTTTTAAGAGTGTATTGAAATTGGACAAAAATTTTCATATATATATTCACGGAAACAAAGAATTAATTGAAAAAGGCATTGAAAAAGATGGACGAAAGTTTTACAAAATTTATTATGAGGATGAAAACTAAGTACAACCCCAAAAGCCATACACATTTGCAATTCGCTCAAGCCAACACACAAATCAAAAATTGCAGAAGATTATGACTCGTCCTAAAATAGGTTTACACCAAAAAGTGTAAAAATGGATAAAAAAAGTAAAGTTATTTTAGGATTGTCATCAGGAAAAATACTTAGAAAGCCGAGCAAATATTTTTCAGATGAAGAAAAACATTTCATTATTCA
>JABHKC010000112.1 GCA_018692315.1 Bacteroidota bacterium
AAGATAGAGCGAAGAAATTTCTGTAAAAGCATTGTCTGAAATATTGGACAAAATGCAAAAATGGCTTTTAGCGTGTATTCATTACTGAAAAACCGTCAAATGGAAATAATAATTATCAAATATTACCAAATCTTCGGAAAACAAATTGGAAATTCCAAGTCAATAAATCCACTAACTTGGGTTTAGTTCAATACTGATTTTTCACAGGGACTACTGAGCCCGGCTCAGTAGTTTTACGCAGTTTTTATATTCTTAGGTAATATCTGCATTTTTCTGGATTCAGATAATTAATGCTCTTATTTTGGATGTATTGAAATCATTTTAAATATTTTCAAACTTTCTTTGCACTGTTCCATCTGCTAATCATAGTCCCATCAATGTTAGCATAAAACAAATAATCTCCAGCTAAAAACAAGGATACATTTGATACATCATTATTAAAGTTACCAATTACCTGATGGTTTGATTTTGCAAATCCTTTAATGTTTCTAAACACAATTATTCTTTCGAAAAGTGTCATCAACTCTTTGAGATTTATTACCAGCTTCATGTTTTCTTTGCAGCCGCAAATAAACCTTTGTCAATTACTATATGTCTTCCAGCTTTCCAACCTCAATAGAGCCAAGTTCCTTTTTGAATATCAATTCAAGAATACTACGTCTCCTGGGCTAATCAGCCGGCCTGTGAGCCCTGATGAACTCCAGAGGGTGTGTATAGTGCTGTGATACAACTTCATCTGTAGTCAGGCCAATGCCCTGTGGCCACACATCTGCCCTAAAGTTGGTTATGCGTATTTCAAAGTGCAGATGGTCGTTCCACGACTCGGTCCCTATCACTCCATCAGTGTGCCCTACCAGTCCAATGCGTTGATTACGTTTGACGACTTCGTTGAGTTCTACTTCAATGGTTGCACAGTGGGCGTATTGAGCATAAACTCTTTTATTGACCCCATTTTCTATATAATCGTGTTGAATAAGGATAAGGTTGCCCCATCCCGCATCTCTATCTCCGCCATCATGTTTAGCTGGATAGGCTTCACGATCATAAACGATGTCAACGACCACACCTTCGCCAATAGCCCAAAGCTCATGCCCTGCTGCACTTGAACCATCTTCTTTAAAGAAATCTATTGCAGGGTGAATACCATCTTCCCTGTTAGCGAGATAACTGGATGGATCAAAGGAAGGGTCAGTTTCCGGGACAGGGGCTGAAGGCTCCTTCCAACCATCCATTTCGCCTGGTTCGACCGGGAAATCAAATCCGTATGTAGGGGCATTGTTTTCAACTATTGTTATGTACCAGGAAGTGTCATTCAAGTCGATGTCGTCTTTACTACAACCACCCTGCAGGAGAAGTACGAGTGCCGGATAAATAATCATGAATCTTAGTTGCATGATTGCCTTTGGTTCCATTCGTCGGATAGTAGCCTGTATTAATCCAAAAATGAATATGCCAATTGGATTATTTTTAATACTAAATAACATTTTTTTCTTTTCCATTTTATTATTTTAACTTTAGAATTATTTAATGGTTCTTAGAAACTTAAACAGTTCCTTAAATATTTTCATATAAGAAATGACCCTTCTTCATGCTAAAGATCAATAGAATATTTCAAAATCGGAATGATACCACTTTGTGTTATTACTTCTTTCTTGACTTTGTCACCTGTTTTTGACAATTCAAAATCTGGTTCAAACTCATTTAACCTATTGGTCAGATTCTGAACATTAAGGCTTAACATATGTGTTGTTCTCTTGAAATTAAGCTTATAATTGATCCCTGCATCAATCTTAAAATATTCATTCGCGTTTTCTGTAAAAGGAATATTTGAATAGGTGATCTCCTCGTTCAGAATTGACAATTGTTCATCTGTCGCAGTATATCGCTGTCCTCCGGCATAGGTTGCCTTTAAATTAATCCCAATGGTATTTTCTTTCTCCTTTCTAATTTTAAAGTCTTTTCCAATAAGTGCATTTACAATATAATTCCCATTATACTGGGTATTGTAAAATGTTTTTTTATCAAAGGAAAACTTTGACTCGTACATTGACATGGTAAACAGATAATAAAAGTTTTTGTGCAGAAACCTTTCTATTGTAAGCTCAACTCCATAATTCCTACCAACAGCATCATTCGTTACATTATTTACTGATTGGTATTCAAAAATATCCCTGATATTAATTGAAATAAATTTTTCGCTTGAGTTGGATGGCAGATCATATAAATGCTGGAAATATGCTTCGACTTTTAGGCTGGTATGTTTATTCATGTTCCAAGTATGGCCCAAAACAAAGTGTGCTGATTTAGTTAATTCCAGATCTTTATTCGGTTGAGTTTTGTAACCTGAAGCATCTTCTTTTTCAATTAAATATACATATAGGTCTTCTGCACGGCTGTGTAAACCCATTCCTAAGCTCAACGATTTATTTTTGCTGTATTCCCAGCCTAACGCAAACCTGGGTTCTATCGAATAGTTTTTGGTAAAACCATAATACAAACTATGCAATCCGCTATTTATGGTTATATCCTTGTATAACCTCCATTTCCACTGAACATAGGCCTGAAACTGATTTGTACTTTTATTGAAGTCATCATATACTGTTTCAATACCTTCATCTGTCTCATGATTCTTTGCTTTTTCATTTAAGTGGCTTATGATTAATCCGCTCTGTATTGTATGTTTAGCATTAAGTTTATGATTATACAAAGTTGATAATCGTGTTGTTAGTAATTCTGTATTTTCTAAATATTTATAATAATACGTGTCATTTTTTTCCTGCTCTGTAACATCAGCTTTTTTGAAACTATAATTAAGCGAAGTTTTAATAAAGGCCCGGTCGGAAACAAAAATCAGATGTCTGATGCCGGAAATTGCGGTTTTGGCTTTTTCTTCTTCGGTTTCCTGAATTAGTCCATAACCATAATCTTCTGTAGATTCATAGGTAAACCAGCTATTCCCACTTAAACCATAAATATTAAAAATTCCCATTTTTTTAGTTGGGAAATTCATATTAAAACTCAGATCCTGATAATTGGGTAATGCATCACCGGCTACCTTTATTCCCATGGTATTGAGAATAGAAAGCGTTGAATAGCGATAATTAAAAATGTACGATGAACCCTGTTTTTTGCTGAAGGGTCCTTCCGTAGCTATTTCTAATCCTAAAAAACCAGCGGCAATCCTTGTTTCATTTTGTTCATTGTTGCCTTTCCTGAAATTCAAATCAAAAACCCCGGAAGTAGCATTTCCAAATTCGCCTGGAAAAGCAGCAGTATAAAAATCGGAAGTTGTAAGAATATTCGAGCTTAATATACTCACCGATCCTACTGAATTACCGAGGTAATCAAAATGATTTGGATTTGGGATTTCAACCCCTTCCAGACGCCATAAGAAACCACAGGGAGAATTCCCCCGGATAACAATTTCGTTGCTTAAATCATTTCCATTCCCAGTTACACCGGCAAAATTAAGTGCCTGTCGTGCCGGATCGCCGATAGAAGCTGCATATCGGTTGGTTTCTTCCACACTGAAAGAACGGGCACTTATTGTGGCAAAATCATTAAGCGGTTTCCTTTTGTCTCTTCCTCCACTAATAACTATTTCATCTAAATTTGTAAAACTTTCCTGAAGTTCTATATCAACAATTACTTCTTTCGCCATAGTGATATCAACATTATTCAAATATCCATTTTCGTAACCCATGCAGGATACAGCAAAACTTTGGCGGCCAATCGGAACATTTTCTATACGAAATTTGCCAGACTCATCGCATACAGTTCCAATTGCATGTGAACTATCGAGTAACTGAATTGTTGCAAAAGGAATTGCAACTTTTGAATCTAAATCTATAATCACTCCTCTTACAGTTTGTTGTGCTAATAAAGGAAAGGAGGAAAGACAAGCAAATATTAAATAAATAAATTTTGATTTTATCATATTCTCTATGTTTATATAAAATTGAAATTCCATTATTATTTTTATTTTTTAATGTAAAAAATCTTCTGATTTATGAAAATAGAATAGGGAGCTAATTTAAACATATCTAACTTTATTGGTCAGCCAAACCTTAGGGACTAAATATTTAAAAAATTACTGGTTGATCATTGGTAACACAATGAATTCCGCCACCTAAATCAACCATATTTGAACCATCAATTACATGTACATCATGATTTGGCCAGAGCTCTTCCAGTTCAGATTTTATAAGTTCATCATTGGCATTCCCGTTTCCCATGGCAACCACAAAACCATTTCCTACCAGCCAGTTTAAATCACCAGGATACATAATTACTTCCAGATCCTCATTCTGGCAAGCAAGAGCCAGATTGTTTTCTAAGTTGGAACCATAATCTGCAATCACAATGGTATTTTCATCAATAAACCGGGCAGTGCCATCAATATGGCCAATGGTTCCATCACCGTCGTAGTGGCCATATGCCCAAATTACTTTTGTAATCCCCAGGGCATTCTTCAACAGGATTTCCTGATGTGCCTGAGACACATTCGGATTTCTGTCTTTCTGGCAATCCCAATTAATAACTAAAATGCCATTGCCATTTACCTCAACATTACCTTTTTCCAAAACATAGTCTTGTCTGTCTTCAACTTCCAGACCCAAATATCCGGCAACATTTACAGGGACTTGATTGTCGTTTTGCCAGGGAATGTTACCAAATCCTGTACCCCAACCATCAAATTTCCAGTTCTGTATCCATGTGTGTTCACCATCGGTTAAGTAAATTGGGCCACAATCGCGCATCCACGAATTGTCAATATCAAAAATGTGCCAGGTAATGTTATCTTGTGTTACTCCTTCGTTGGCCATGAACTCAATGGCTTCAGTTTTTTCAGTTTCCGAAATTGTTATCAGGTGTACTGGTTCGTATTGCTTTACTATTGCAATAATATCAGCAAAAGGCTTCCGCATACTTGCTTCCCAATCCAGGGCCCATTGAATCCAGGTTGCTCCATGGGGTTCCCATTCTGCCGGGACTCTGGCATTTTGATAGAGTACTGTTGTATCAGGATATTGTATATTATCCAATTCATTTTTAATATCTTCTTTTGTACAAGACCAGCTTAAGCATACAAATAAAAGGGACAGCAGACTAATCATATTTTTTTTCATTTTTTCATTTTCTAAATTAGACATTAATTATTTACTTTTAAATTATACATAGGCAAAATTATATGTTATGATTAGTATGAAAAACTATTTTCAACCAAATACTTTGAAATGGGTTCACAAATACAATATTTGGGAATATGGACAAAAATGAACATTTCATTCCCAAAGTTCGACATTTCATTACAAAGATTATTTTATCTTAAGAATTACCTTTATGTTTGGCTGATGAAATAAATAGTATATGCAAAAAATAAAACCTATCTACCATATTTTATTCTGGATATTCGTATTCTTCTTTGCTTTCGATTTGCTTGAATATGCATTTGATTTGTTACCTGCTATTGGCCTATCATGTGTTGAAGTTACCATTCATGCACTTATCTTTTATTTCAATTTACATGTTCTTATTCCCAGAATATTAGTGCCTAAAGGAAGCAAATTATATATTATTGGCTTATTTGTTTTTCTCATTGCAATATTGCTACCCTACTTTTATTCCGGTTTGGGTTATTATCTTATTGATGAGAACGAATTGAGAGTCATTTTAGGTTTTTTAATAAATTATATTCTCTTTACCTTGATTTCGTTTTTGTATTGGTATTTTACTTTGTATCATCATGAGAAACATAACAGGCTTGCCTTACACAATGAGAAACTTCAAGCCGAATTATTGTTTTTAAAGTCGCAAGTCAGCCCTCATTTCTTATTTAATTCATTAAACAATATTTACTCTTTAAGTGTAATTAAACACGACAATGCTCCTGTGATGATTGAAAAACTTTCAGATATTTTGAGATATGTTATTTACGAAGGGAATAAACAGGAAGTCATGTTAGAGAGGGAAGTTGAGCTAATAAATAATTACATAGAGTTACAATTACTGAAAAAATTAAAAGCTGAAAAGAACATTACAATAACAGTAAACGGATTAAACAGTTCTCAAAAAATTACACCTTTGATACTCATTAATATTGTGGAAAATTGTTTTAAACATAGTGATATAGCTTATAATATAGATGGCTTTCTTAAACTCAAAATTTTTGTAGAAAACAATTTGCTCAAGTTTTCTACAGCTAATTCATTTCAAGAATCTAATAAAAAAACAGGAAT
This sequence comes from Bacteroidota bacterium, assembly GCA_018692315.1. Taxonomy (NCBI): domain Bacteria; kingdom Pseudomonadati; phylum Bacteroidota; species Bacteroidota bacterium. The sequence continues at coordinate 6,240 of JABHKC010000112.1, forward strand.
CGGGTTGGAGAATATTAAAAAGCAATTGCAGTATTATTACCCTAAAATGCATCGTGTAGATATTTTCAATAATAATGGTATATTTAAGGTAGAACTGCAAATAGAATTAACTTCATCAAACAGGACGCATATGAGATAGGTAGGGAGTATGACAAATTGCATTTTTAGCCCCTAAGTCCCCTAAAGGGGATTTTCAAAATTTTCTCTTTTTCTGACTCCCTTTAGGGATAGGGGTAAAGCAAGAAAAGAGAAAATTTTGAATTTTGTGCAATTTGTCGCACATCTGATAGGTACTGATAAACAGGAGATTAATAATAAAATTGTATATTACTTGATATCTGTGAATTATATAAATTTAAACTGATGAAAACATATAACTGTATTATTGTTGATGATGAATCGCTTGCTCAGGATTTAATCGAAACTCATTTAACAAAAATTTCAAACATAAATATTGTTTCAAAATGTCATACGGCAATGGAAGCTCTTCAGGCACTAAATGAGCATTCCATTGATATCATGTTCCTTGATATTGAAATGCCTGATTTAACTGGTATTGAATTCCTAAAATCGCTTAACAGATCTCCATATACGATTTTCACTACGGCATACTCAGAATTTGCTTTAGAAAGCTATGAACTGAATGTGGTTGATTATCTGTTAAAACCTGTTCGTTTCGATCGTTTCTTTAAAGCCATAAATAAAGTATTATCACTTCTGAAGGGAAATGAGTCGGAGGATGAATCGACACATATAAATAATGTTAGTGATGATTACATTTTTGTAAAATCGGATTACAAAGCTGTTAAAATTCATTTTAATGATATTGTTTTTGTGGAGAGTATGCAGAAATATGTAAAATTTCATTTAACAGGTAAAATGGTAACAACACTAATGAGCATTAGTTCTTTAGTGGACATTTTACCTTCTGCTGAGTTTTTTCGTTGCCAGAAATCATTTATTGTAAACCTCACTAAAATTGAGGGGATTAATGGTAATCAGCTAATTATGGGCTCCGGCATTATAGTTCCTATAAGCAAAAACCTAAAACACGAGTTGATTAAACGAATTGATAAGAATAAATTGCTTTAAACTTCGAAAATCTCCAATACTCACATGCGCTAAACCATGTGTTGATCTAAACCCAAGCCAAGCTAATTCAGTAGTAATTTCGTAAGTTCATCTTTATTAATTTAGGAAGAAGAGATAAAACTGAAAAAAATGAATTTGTAGTAAAAGAATTGTCTGAAATATTGGGCAAAATGCTAAAAAGGCTTTCGGTGAGCAATCATTACTGAAAAGCCGTCAAATGGGAGTAATTATTATCAAATATTACCTAACTTTCGGAAGACAAACCCGAAATTCCAACTCCCGCCGAAATATCCAATTTTTTAAAAATACATATAAGCCAAATCCTTCACTATATTATTTCAATCCCGATTTTTCATCGGGGCTAAGCTGTTTTATGCTGTTTTTATTTTCTTTGGTGGTGTTAAATGGCGTTTTTAATCTCATTTTCAATTACTTGTAGCATTTTGCCAACTTTCTCAATTAATGGCTCAACCGACTCTTTATTATAATTATACATATTTTCATAATCCCCCTTTTGTCGCAAGTCAAATAAAATATTCAATAATTGTCCATATTTCTTATCAAGTCTTTCTGTTTTAATAAAATGAAGAGAGAACTGACTTTTAACAGAAGAATGTGTTTTTGTTTTAATTTTATTATACACCAATAAAGCATTCACTGCATAAAAGATAGCATAATACAACCTATTCACCGATGAATTCCAAAATTCATTTTCAAATAATGATTTAGCTGCATCATAAGTTTGATATGCTGATTCTATGCGAAATTTCACATATTCCAATCGTTCTTCTTGATTCATAACAGGATTCCTTCTTGTGTTACATTTTGATAAAACGGTGTAATCTTTTGTCTTGTATGCCATTCGGTTTTTGAATATGCAAAAACCGAGAAAGATTCGCCAGTTTCCAATTCTAAATCATATAATTTATTTCGAAAAATATTTTCTGCCTCTAAATCTATAGGGTAATTTGTTAGAATAAGAAGATCCCAATCTGAATCTGTTCGTTCGTCTCCTCGTGCTCGCGAACCATAAAGTATAACATCTGCTGAGGTATCTATATCGTTAACAGAACTACGAATTAATCTAACTATATTTTTTTTTTCTTTTTTCATAATTCAAAAATACAAAATTAAATTAATGCTATTAATTATTTTTCATCATTTTCTATAATACGAAAACTCTCTACAGAATACCCAAATTTTTAAAAATACATATAAGCCAAATCCTTCACTATATTATTTCAATCCCGATTTTTCATCGGGGCTCAGTTGTTTTATGTTGTTTTTATATTTTTGGGTGTTGGGGGGCGTAATTCTTTTGATTCCAATTCTTAAAGAAAAGTCAGTCCAATTTTTCTATTCAAACCAGTCTCAAAAATTCGGATTAGAGTTGAAAGTTGTATATTTCCTTTCGCATTCTCAATTTTTGAAATATAACTTTTTTTGTTCCTGCTTTTTCCGCTAATTGTTCTTGTGTTAGTTTTGCTTCTCTACCTGCTTCTTTAAATTTCACTTATAATGAACATTTGAGCTTTCTCCTCGAAGGTGTTTCTGCTTTCTGAACCGATTTTACCATGTTCCCGTTCAAGTAATTCATCGAATGTTTTTATGTTACTATAGTCTGTCATGATATTATTTTTTTTTAAGTCTAAAATATTCATCTTTTAATTTCATTGCTTTTTCAATCTCATTCTTAGGTGTTTTCTGTGTTTTTTTCTGATACCCATTAAAAAGAACAATTAGTTTTCCTTTATCAAAACAACAAAAAACACGATAAATATTTGATTGATATTCAACTCGGATTTCAAAAAGTCCATCGTATCCGGTCATTGATGTTAAAAACTTTTTTGGCACCTTTTCAACCTGCTTGATTAACTCGAATACATATTGAAATTTCGATTTTACTTTAATATCAAGTGTCTTGTAAAAGTCAACAAAATATTCTTCACGAAATATGATTTTTAATCATGTGATAAAGTTATCTTAAATGATAACTCAATCCAAGTTTATTTTCGTGAATTGTCAAGATTTTTGCTACCTATTAAAAATATCTAATTCTACAGTATCGTTACGCTACTTATCGTAAATAGCTCTGTTAAAGTTTAATTTTTAATCTCCATTTATATTTGAATATCTTCTATTATTTTCTGTGCCAAGCTGTCCGCATTTTCTTCGCTCGTGCTTTCGGCATAAATCCGAATAATTGGCTCGGTATTCGATTTCCTAATTTGAACCCATTCCTGATCAAAATCTATTCTGATACCATCAATATCAATAATTTTATTTGCTGAATATTTTTCTTTTAGATTAGTGAAAATAGCATCTGCATCAATGTTTTCGTCTATTACCATTTTGTTTTTCGAAATGAAATAGTTTGGATAGGTTTTTCGTAGTTCAGAACATTTTTTGCCGGATTTTGCAAGTTGTGACAAAAACAAAGCAATGCCAACCAAAGCATCTCGTCCGTAGTGTAGCTCAGGAAAAATTACTCCGCCATTTCCTTCGCCGCCAATAGTAGCATTGTGTTTTTTCATTGCATTCACAACATTCACTTCGCCAACTGCCGAGGCAAAATATTGTTTTCCGTGTTTTTCGGTAACATCTTGCAATGCACGTGTCGAGGAAAGATTCGAAACAGTATTCGATTTCGATTTGCTTAAAACATAATCGGCAACTGCAACAAGGGTATATTCTTCGCCAAACATAGTTCCGTCTTCATTAACAATTGCGAGACGATCTACATCGGGATCTACAACAAATCCGAGATTGACTTTTTTCTCAACTACCAGATTTGAAAGCTCAGTGAGATTTTCAGGTAGTGGCTCGGGATTGTGCGGAAAAATTCCATTTGGTTCGCAATAAAGCTTTTCAACTTGTTGAACTCCGAGAGCATCAAGAAGTTGTGGAATTGCAATGCCGCCCACCGAATTGACGCAATCTATTGCTATTTTAAAATTGGCATTTTTAATAGCTTCTCTATCAACCAATTCTAATGCTAATATTTTGTCAATATGCTTTTTCGTAAAAGAATAGTCGCAAATTATTTCTCCAATATCATCAATTTTAGCATAATCAAAGTCTTGAATTTCTGCAAGTTCTAATACTTTTTTACCATTAAGATCAGAAAGAAACTCTCCTTCATTATTCAACAATTTAAGTGCATTCCATTGTTTTGGATTATGGCTTGCTGTTAAAATTATTCCACCATCGGCTTCAATTTCTTGAACTGCAATTTCGCAAGTTGGGGTTGTTGCAAGCCCAATATCAACTACATTTATACCCATGGCCGAAAAAGTTGCTGTAACAACTCTGTTCAGCATATCGCCGGAAATTCTTGCATCTCTTCCAACAACAACTTTTAGCTTTTTTTCACCCTTGCTTTGCAATTTCACCCACTGGCTAAATGCACTGGTAAATTTTACTAAATCTAAAGGATTCATGCCTTCGCCGGGCTTGCCACCGATAGTTCCTCTAATTCCTGATATTGATTTTATTAATGTCATAGTATAGTTTTTAAATCGATCCTGCTAAAACAGTTCAAATTGCATTATTTATTTTTTGGCAAAATTAATTATATTTTTGTGTTGAAATAAGAAAATGTATTAAACGTATTTTTATGAAACAAAAAGTTTTCATTGGGGCTTTGCTTATTATAATTGTTGTTGCGATATCGCTTATGGTAAAAGATTTTGTGGATACTAAAAATACATCAAAAAAAAATCCTTATAAATACGATTTAGAAAGTTTAAAGAAAATTGATTCTACAAAATTTTGTTTCAAAGAAATTCATCAATTAGAATTAGAAATTTCTGAGCCAAAATGTATTGCAGTCGATAATCAGAGCAATATTTTTGTTGGAGGGCAAGATGAAATTTCTGTTTTCGATAAGTTCGGAAAGTTTACTTATGCCCTGAAAGCCTCCAGTGCAGTTAATTGCATGGCTATTAGTAGTTTTGATGAGCTTTATGTAGGTACTAAAAATTCTATTCAATTATGGAACCATGAAAGAAAATTGGAAAAATCTTGGCTCATAAAGGCAGATAATGTTTTAATCACATCTTTAGCTATTAAAGATTCTTCAATTTTCGTTGCAGATGCAGGAAATGGAATTGTGTGGCACTATAATATCAATGGAGAATTATTAAATAGAATTGGCGATAAAGACACTGTTCAAGGAATTTTCGGTTTTGTAATACCAAGTTCATATTTCGATTTAAAAATTGGCAGGGATGGTGAACTATGGGTAGTAAATCCTGGCAGACATTCGCTTGAAGCCTACACAGATGAGGGCAATTTGATTTCAAGTTGGACAAAATCCTCTATGCAGATCCAGGGTTTTTGTGGTTGTTGCAACCCATCTAATATTGCAATTTTGTCAAACGGTTCTTTCGTTACGAGCGAAAAAGGCATTGAAAGGGTAAAAGTTTACAAGCCATCTGGTGAATTTGATTGTGTTGTTGCCGGACCCGATAGTTTTGAAAAAGGGACAAAAGGAATTGATCTTGCGGTAGATTCCGATGATAGAATTGTGGTTTTAGATCCTTTAAAAAAAGTAGTTAGAATATTTGTTAAGTTATAGTGTAGAAAATATTGAAAAAACAGGAAACTTTCATTAAGCTATTTGTAAATTAAAGTTTAGGAAATATTATAAATGAAAAAAAATAACAATTTAAGCAGAAGAGATTTTATTAATCGCAGCGTACGAGTATCTGCATTTATTGGATTAGGCGGGCTTGGTGCAATTTTGTTTAAAAACAATGTTAGTGGTGAAACTATTTGGCAGCTTGATGCTTCCAAGTGCATACAGTGTGGACGTTGTGCTACAGATTGTGTTTTAGCTCAATCTGCAGTAAAATGTATGCACGTTTATGATATGTGTGGATATTGTGATTTGTGTGGTGGATATTTTCGAACAGAAGTAAAAGATTTGACCACAGCTGCAGAAAATCAATTATGTCCTACCAGAGCCATTGAACGAAAATTTGTTGAGGAGCCGTTTTTTGAATATAAAATTGACGAAAAATTGTGTATTGCTTGTGGCAAATGCGTTGCTGGTTGCGGTGCTTTCGGAAATGGTTCATTGCAATTGCAAGTAAATCCTGATATTTGCACAAATTGTAATCAATGTTCAATTGCAAAAAACTGTCCTACCGATTCTTTCCAAAAAGTACCTGTAAACAAACCTTATAAATTTTCAAAATAAAAGATTATTTTATTAAAACTTTCAAAAATTTATGCAAAAGTGGAAATTTATAATAGTTTTATTTGCTTTCAATCTGTTAGTTATTAATGCTATAGGGCAAAAACGATTTCCAAAGCCCGAATTTGAAACTGAGTATATGCAGCCGCAAATGCATTCTCCTCTGCCTAGAGCAAATATTTTAGAATATTTAGATATTTTAATCCTTGTGGGAAGCCTTTCTTTAATATCTTGGGTAATAGTAAAAAAGCGGTCTCGCAAGGCAGTTTTTTGGATTACAGTTTTTTCAGTCATTTATTTTGGTTTTTATCGCCAGGGCTGCATTTGTTCAGTTGGTTCTATTCAAAATGTCAGTTTTGCACTTTTTAATCCCGGGTCAGAAATTCCTTTTTCTGCATTAGTTTTTTTCTTTATCCCAATAATATATACCTTACTATTCGGTCGGACTTTCTGTGCAGGAATTTGTCCACTCGGTGCTTTGCAAGAACTTTTTGTTTTTAAGCCAATTAATTTAGAAGCTTGGCTTGAGAAAATATTAGGTATTTTACCTTTCATATATCTCGGACTGGCTGTTTTATATTCTGCAACCGGTACAGATTTTATAATTTGCAGATACGATCCTTTTGTCGGATTTTTCAGGTTCAATGCAAGTTTTATGATGTTAATTGTGGGTGGAATTTTCCTTCTTCTTGGAGTTTTTATTGCACGGCCATATTGTCGATTTTTATGCCCTTATGGTGCTTTACTGAATTTATTTTCTCGATTTTCAAGAAAACATCTGACAATCACACCAAATGAATGTATCCAATGCCGACTCTGCGAAGATTCATGTCCGGTAGGCTCAATTGAAAATCCTAATTTGCTGAAGGAGCGAGAAAATCCAAAAAAATCTACAAAACGATATATTTCATATTTAATAATACTTCCGGTTTTAATTATTATAGGTGGATTATCAATTTCGAGTTTTCACGAAAATCTTGCAATGGCAAATGCAAAAGTTCGTTTAGCAAAAGAAATTATGAACAAAACTAACTTTGGATTGATTGACGATGAAGCATTAGAAATTTCTGGATTTAAAACTTCTGGTCAATCAGTTAGCGAATTATTTGAAGAAGCCTCAAATGTTGTAAACAGCTTTTATTATGGATCATGGTTTCTTGGAGCCTACCTTGGTTTAGTTTTCGGACTGACTCTGATTAATTTAAATGTTTTTCGCTACAGTCCGGATTATACTATTAATAAAGCAACTTGCCATAGTTGTGCAAGATGCGTTGATTATTGCCCTATAAAAAAATCTGTATGATTTATGAATTTTGAAATAATAAGTTTTACTAATGTTAAAAAAAAATAGCCACACAAAATTCTGGAGCTCAATTGCAATAATTTCAGGAATATTTACTTTCATTATTTGCTTTTTAATTATTGCTAACTATTTTCAAATAAATAGATTAGACCCTGTAAATACTGAGGTTATTAACTCTCTTATTGATAGATTAAACACAAATTCTGCCGACGAACAATTAGAAAATGAAATAAGAGAACTTGATTTGTTAGCAAGAAAAGCATACTTCACCAATAGATGGCAAATCAAGAATGGCGGATATTTGTTGCTGATTTTTAGCTCAATTTTAATAATTGCCCTTCAAGTTTTAAAATACAATGAAAAAATATCACCTATTTTAATAGACGAAAATGAAAAAACAGCTATAAAGGAAAAAGCCAGAAAGTGGATTTTATCTGGTGGAGTTTTGATAGCTATTTCCGCACTATTTGTTTCATATATTTCTTATGAAAAATTGGGAAAAAAATTTGAAAGTGAAGCAGTTTCAGCAAATATTGAAATTCAAACAGTTGAAATTCACAAGCCTGAATTGCAAGTTCAAAAAATTGAGGAAACATTTCGGCAAAAAGAATTGCCAAAAGAAGCTACAAAAGGTGAGAAAGTTGAAAATGTAGTTTTGAAAGAAGAAAGAGAAAATAAACCAGTAGAGATAGAGCATAAAAGAAAGGAAATTTCATTTGCTGAAATTGAGAAGAATTTTCCGAATTTTAGAGGTCCAAAAGGTCTTGGAATATCATATCATAAAAACATTCCAACAAATTGGGACGGAACCGATGGTACAAATATTTTATGGAAGGCAGCCATTCCTTTGCAAGGTTACAATTCTCCAATTGTTTGGGGTAAGTATGTTTTTCTTGCTGGTGCAAATTCATTGAATCGACAGATTTTTTGTTTTGAAGTTTCTTCAGGGAAATTGCTCTGGACTTACGATGTGAAAGGGATTTCAGGTTCGCCTGCCAAATCTCCCAAAGTTACGAACGATACAGGGCATTCAGCACCAACGCTTGCAACTGACGGAAAAATGGTTTATGCTATTTTTGCTAATGGCGATGTTGTTGCACTAAATTATAATGGGACGAAAATTTGGAATAAAAATCTTGGTGTTCCTGACAATCATTATGGGCATTCATCTTCATTATTAGTTTGCGACGAAAAAATTATTGTTCAGTTCGATCATAAAAAAGAGGCGAGTATCATGGCACTTTCTGCCAAGTCTGGAGACATTGTGTGGAGTACGGAGCGAGACGTGCGGGTTTCCTGGGCATCGCCGGTTTTGGCTGAGAATAATTCAAAAATTGAAATAATTTTACTTTCAGAGCCATATCTTGCTTCTTATGATTTATCGACTGGTAACGAACTTTGGAAAATCGATTGTATGACCGGCGAAGTGGGGCCATCGGTTGCTTATTTAGATGGAGTTGTTTATGCCCTTAACGAATATGCCAGCCTCGTAGCTGTTGATATTACGGGTGAACCGAAAATCTTGTGGGAAGACTACGATTATCTTTCCGATGTGCCAAGCCCCATAGCCTACAAAAATTATCTTTTCGTTGCAACCAGCTATGGTGCAGTAGCTTGCTACGATGCAAAAACAGGCAAAAAGTTTTGGGAACATGAGTTCAACAATGGATTTTATTCATCACCAATATTGGTTGAGAACAAAATTTATCTTATTGATATCTTAGGAGTTACTCACATTTTTTCTGCCGACAAAGAATTTAAAATAATTGCAGAACCAAAACTAGGAGAAAAAGTTGTTAGCACTCCGGCTTTTGCTAATGGTAAAATTTTTATCAGGACAGACAAAAATTTGTATTGTATTGGTGAGAAGTGAGAATTAGTTGTAGATGATTATAAAATGTAACTTTTTTTTGAAATTTTGAAACAACGAAGAAATTTGTATTTTTAGAAGTTCCCTAAAAAATAAAAGAGTAAAATCTTTCCTCCGCACTAAAAAAAATAGTATCTTTGGACAATTATTGTCCTGAAATATTGTTTAGGAATAAAATTTAAGGAATGACGATTAGAGAATCATTTGGAGAGTATATTAAGAAACTTAGGGAAGAACACAAACTGCCGCTTAGAAAAGTGGCTTCTGTATTAGATCTTGACCCTTCAACATTGAGTAAAATTGAAAGAGGAGAAAGAATTGCAAACAAAGAAATGTTGCCACTACTTGCTGAATTATTTAACGAAAGTGAAAAAATTTTGGGACTTATCTTATTTAGCGACAAAGTTGCTTATCAAATAATGGAAGAGGAAAATCCTAATGAAATATTGAAAATAGCAGAAGAAAAAATTCAATACTTAAAAGAAAAGAATATTAAACAAGGCTCACTTAATCTCAAATAATTATGACTGTAAAAGACCTTGTTAAAAAATACAATTCAAACAGGAAAACATATCTGAAAGCGAGTTATAACGAAACTCAACTCAGAACTGATTTCTTAGACCCATTTTTCGAATTACTTGGTTGGGACATTAAAAACTCGGAAGGAAAACCAACTAATGAACGTGAAGTTCTATTAGAAGAAGGCTTAAAAGCGGACGCAACTGCAAACACAAAAAAGCCTGATTACACTTTTAGACTATTTTCTGAACGAAAATTCTTTCTGGAAGCAAAAAAGCCAAATGTAAAAATTGAAAAAGACAACGATCCTGCTAAGCAGGTTCGCAGATATGGATTTACAGCAAAACTGAAAATATCGGTTTTGTCAAATTTTGAATATTTAGCAATATACGAATGTTCTAAAAAAGTTGAAAAAGACGATTCTGTAAGCAAATCACGCATAAATATTTACCACTACACCGAATATGAATCTGCTTTTGAGGAGATTAAAAAGCAATTAAGCCATCAAGTGGTTTACAATGGAGAATTTGACGAAACTTGGAAAAGCATTGAAGAACAACTTAAATTGTCAAGTGTTGATAGCCTTTTCCTTACACAAATAAATGATTGGAGAATCATTCTTGGTAAAGAAATATATTCACACAAACTAGATGTTTCAATTGAGGAGTTAAATGATATTGTCCAGTCGTACATAAATAGCATCATATTTTTACGTGTTTGTGAAGATAGAAATTTAGAAACTTACAAAACACTTTTGAACTTTGCAGATAAAAATGACTTCAATTCATTAATTGAAAAGTTTAAAGAAGCCGACAAAAAGTATAATGCAGGACTTTTTAATTATACTTTGACAAAGGAAATTATATCAAATAACAGCTCTGCTTTTTGGACTATCATCGAACATCTGTATTTTCCTGAAAGTAGTTATTCTTTTTCTGTATTCTCATCTGACATTTTAGGAAATATTTATGAAATATTTCTTGGAGAGCAATTAACTATTGAAAATAGTAGGATATTATTAAAGAAGAAACCTGAAAATATAGACAGAGATATTGTAACAACTCCAATGTTTATTATTCAAGACATTTTGCGCCAAACAGTTGTGAAATATTGTGAAGGTAAAACTGATATAGAAATTTTAAATTCTTCTTTTGCGGATATTGCGTGTGGTTCTGGTGCGTTTTTATTGGAAACCTATCAATTATTACAAGATACTTTGGTGGATTACTATTTACAAAACGATACTAACAAGTTAATCCAAACATCAATTGAAACTTTCACACTTCCATTTGAAATTAATAAGGCAATTTTAGAAAATTGCATATATGGAATTGATAAAGATTACAATGCTGTTGAAGCTTGTAAATTCGGACTACTTCTTAAACTCCTTGAGAATGAAGACAATTCGACAATTTCAATACCTGCACTCCCAAGCCTTGAAAATATTCAATTTGGAAACAGTTTAATTGACAGTTCCATAACAACTAAAAAAAATCAAGACAAAATAAACCCTTTTGATTTTGGAAAAACAAAATTTGATGTAATTATTGGCAATCCGCCATATATGGCAACCGAACATATGAAGCAGTTTACACCTTTAGAATTGCCTTTATATAAAAAGCACTATTCGTCATCTTACAAGCAATTTGACAAGTACTTTTTATTCATTGAAAGAGGATTAGACTTGCTGAAACCAAAAGGTTATTTTGGATATATTGTTCCGAGCAAATTCACAAAAGTTGGAGCAGGAAAAAAGTTGAGAGAACTGCTTATTTCAAATAATTCTGTGGAACAAATAATCTCATTTGGAGCAAATCAGGTATTCCACGATAAAACAACTTACACCTGTTTATTGATTCTTAAAAAAGATAAACAAGAAGAATTGAACTATTTAGAAGTTGATTCTTTGAAAAATTGGAAAACAAGAAAAATCAATGATGAAAATTTTGATTCCATTAAATTTGACGAACTTGAAAAAAATGATTGGATTCTTGTTCCTGGTATTTTAAAACCAGCTTACAATGCTATAATTAAACAATCAGAAACTTTAGAAAACCTAATTGGTTCTGATAATATTTACAATGGCATTCAAACAAGTGCAAATAATATTTATATTCATTCCAAAACAAAAGAAGATAAAAAATACATTTATTTTTCAAAGGATGGAATTGATTGGAAAATAGAAAAAATATTAACAAGACCATACTACAAGACTTCAAGCGGAGATGATAATCTGAACACCTATCGCCCTTTTAGTCCGAATACTTTTGTTATTTACCCATATTTGAAAACAAAAGAAGGAATTCAATTTGTTGAAATAGATAAATTAAAATCTAAATACCCAAATTTTTTCTCTTTTCTAAACTATTACAAAAGCAAATTAAATAATCCAAAAAGAGACATCAAACCAACACCTGAAACACCTAACGAATGGTATCGTTTTGGAAGACATCAAAGCCTTGACAAATGTGATGTTCCAGCAAAAATTATTGTAGGTGTTTTGGCTCAGGGAAATAAATATGCAATTGATTATTTTGGAGCTTTAATTTCATCAGGAGGCACAGCAGGCTATTGTATGATTACATTGCCTGATGATTTTCACTACTCAATTTATTATATCCAAGCCCTCTTAAATTCAAAATACTTAGAATGGTTTTCAGCATTAATCGGAGAAGTATTTAGAGGTGGATACATTGCAAGAGGGACAAAAGTATTGAAGAAACTACCTATTAGAATTATTGATTTTGGAAACAAAAAAGAAAAAGCAATACATGATAAAATTGCTTCTATTCAGAAAGAACTAATTGATATTCAAGGTCAAATTGATAAGAGTAAAGGAAAAAACAGAAAATTAATTCCTCTTCAACGTCAATTTGATAGCCGAAAAAATGAATTAGACCAGACATTAAATACATTGTTTAACTTGGGAGAAAGCGACAGCCTTATTCCTTTAATTTCAAAATTATATGCAACTAATTAAAGAAGCATCTAAGGAAAAATTAAGGGGTGGCTTTTACACTCCTGAACCAATTGCTTCATTTATTTTAAAATGGGCTTTTAACGGAAATGAAGAATTAGACATTCTTGAACCAAGTTGTGGTGATGGTGTTTTTTTAGAAGAAATCCAAAAAAGAAATTACGAGTATAATTCTGTTACAGCAATAGAATTTGATGAAGTAGAAGCAGCCAAATCAGGAAAAATTAGCTTAGGTAAATCAAAAATTATCAATTCTGATTTTCACGAATTTTGTATAAATACAAAACAAAAGTTTGATTTAATAATTGGAAATCCTCCTTATATTCGTTACCAATATTTTGACAGAGAGCAACAGAAATTTGCTTCTGAAATTTTTGGAAAAGCAAAGTTGAAATATTCCAAACTTACCAATGCTTGGGTTTCTTTTGTTGTAGGGTCTTCCCTACTATTAAAAGAAGAAGGAAAGATTGGTTTCGTACTTCCTGCGGAAATCTTACAAGTTTCTTACGCTCAACCTTTGAGAAAGTTTTTAGGGCAGTTCTACAATAAAATAAACATTGTGTCTTTTGAGAAATTGGTTTTCCCGGATATTCAACAAGAGGTTGTGTTGCTGTTATGCGAGAAAAATAAAACCAACACACATTTAATTGAACACCTGGAGTTGCGAGATGCGGGAGAACTGCAAAAATTGGACGTATCAAAACTAAAAAGCCCAAAGAAAAAAATAGATTTCAAATCTAATAAATGGACTTTCTATTTTCTCGACCAAAAAGAAATTGATTTTTTAGAAAAACTGCAATCAGACAAAATAATTCGGAAATTAGGAGATTATGCAAAAGTTGAAGTTGGAATTACAACAGGTTCAAACCCGTTTTTCACTGTACCGCTTTCAACTGTACAATTCTATAACTTAGAGAAATATGCAAAACCATTGGTAGGCAGAAGTGTACAAGTTCCAAGTGCAATATTCACAGAAAAAGACTGGCGTAAAAATAGAGATTTAGAAGCAAGAACACATTTCTTGTCCTTCCCAAAAATGAAGGATTTAAACGGTTCACTTGGAGCAAAAGATTATATTGCATGGGGAGAAGAAGCAGGAATAAACAAAGGCTATAAATGCAGAATTAGAGATGAATGGCAAATTGTTCCTTCGCAACGAATCTCTGACGCTTTGTTTATTCGCAGAAATAACAAATATCCAAAATTGATAATCAACGAAGCAAAAGCATATACTACTGACACTATGCACCGTGTTACGGTAAAAGAAAATGCAGAAATAAAAGCCTTAACAGCAAGTTATTACAACTCGCTTTCTTTTGCGTTCTCCGAAATTTGTGGAAGAAGCCACGGCGGCGGGGTTTTGGAGCTAATGCCAAATGAAGTCGAAAGAATTCTCTTACCATACAATCAAAACAATGCGGAATTATTGCCAGTAATCAACAAAATGATTCGGGAGAAAAAAGACATTTCGGATTTACTTAAAATTACAAATAAAAAAATATTAAAAGAGAATTTTGGACTTACTGATTCAGAAATTGAATTGGCTGATAACATTTGGGAAAGGTTATCTAAAAGGAGATTAAATAGAGGAAAAAATTAAATCAATACTATGACTATAGCAAATAAAATACAAGAACAACATACTGCTGGTCCAATTGCTATTGGATTTGATTATCAAATCTATTTGTTTATGTCTTTAGCTCTTGAACTTGACCCAGGAGAAAAAATTGGATTTGAAGTTAAAGACGATATTTATATTGATAAAGCAGACGGGACAACTATTTTATATCAAGCTAAACACACAGTTCAACAGGGCAGTAATAAAAACTTAACAACATTAGATTCTGACTTATGGAAAACACTAAGTAATTGGGTTGATTTCATTAAATCTAACAAAGACAATTCTAATTTTATAGAGAAACACTCTTTTATTTTAACCACAAATAAAAGTGAAAATAATAACAGTTTTTTGAATGCTCTTTTACTCTTTAAAAAAGATAATAAAACTGATACAGTTCTTAACAAAATAAAAGAATTAAAAGCTAAAACAATAGATAAAACGCTTAAAAAGTATATTCAAAATGTAATTTCTATTGGTCAAAGAAAGCTGGGAGCATTTCTAACTAAACTGACTATTGATACTGATGCTGATGAAATTATAGAGAAAATAAAAAACCAAATATCAAAAAGCACCAAACAAAATAAGGAAAAAGTAGATGCTATATTCAATAGCCTGTATTCAAATCTACAATCAGCTAAGTACACTGATATAAAAAATAGAAAGACGTTGGAAATTTCGTATAAAGATTTTACAAAAAAGTTTGGGAGATGCTTTATAGTAGCTTTTGAAACAAAACCTTTACCAAAAAGAAATGTTCCTGTTCTCTTACCTGATGATTTGGAGAACCAGTTATTCATAAAACAACTAATTGATATAGGAGAAATACAAAGCAGTTCAAAGGACATTATCAATTTCACCACTCAAATGCTTAAATTTTTGGCATTGTTAACAAAGTATACTTAATTGATTATTCCATTTCAACATGAGCATCATTACAGCTTGTTTCAACATTTCTAACTTTTTAGTATAGCACTTGCTTTTTCTTCTCATTCTTGCTAAGAAGTGCCTGAATAAACT
>JABHKC010000113.1 GCA_018692315.1 Bacteroidota bacterium
GATAATTTTTGATTGAATTTTCTCTCATTTTTTGGTTTTTCAATAGCATACCGTAATATATTTCATGTTTATTGCTCGAAATCTGAGATTTGGGCAATACTCTGCCTGTACGACCTCAAGATGTCGAAAAACAATATAAAATAAGCTCACAAAATAAAAATTCATACAGTTTTTGTAGTTTCAAGCATGTGTTGTATTTTTGGTGAAGCCCTCGATTTTGGCCTTTCTCTCAGTTCTATTGTAATGAGCCTGCCACCACATTCGCTGCATTTTGTTACATCCATTTCGTAAAACTGTTTTATAAACTCTAATGTACTGAGATTCGTAGCTTTTACGTACTTGCCAAGACAAAAATATGCGAACAATTTTGCGAGTTTGGCAGTTTTATTCCGCGAAGAAAGGAAACCGTAGTTCCTGATTTTCATAAACCTTGATGGCAAAACATGTTGAATAAACAATTTTATGAATTTCACTCCATATAAGGTTCTGATTTTTGTTTTGTAATTGTCCGAACGATCTGTATATGAAAAACTTACTGCCTTGTCTGAAACCTCCTTGATTCTGAAATTGCTAATGGCAATTTTGTGAGTATAGCGGCCAAGATATTCAAAAACAGAATGCTCACTTTCGAAGCTCTTTTTGGAATAGACCACCCAATCGGCATTGTAGAGATTTTCTTTCAAATTGTAGAAAAACTCGGTAGCAGATTGATTTTTCAAATCCCAAAACTGCAATTTTCCCTGTTTTCGAAACTGCTTCAAATAGTTGAGAAATTTGCCTTTAAAAGTAGAGCTAAGAGCCTCGACATTAAACAAATAGTCGCCATCTGATTGGGTCGATTTCCATTTGTTGTTTTTTGTGATTCCGCCGGCAGGGATAATGCAATGTAAATGAGGGTGATACTCCAAATTCTGTTTCCAAGTGTGCAGAATTGCAATCATGCCCATTTCGGCCTCAAGACGGTTTCTTTTGTCTTTCGAAAAGCTGTCGATAGTTTCCCAGGCTGTCTTGAATAGCAAGTTGTACAGCATTTTTTTGTTGAACTTAAAAAGCGTTCGCAATTCTGCCGGAACAGTAAAAACCGTGTGATGATATTTCACAGGCAGAATATCGTTTTTTCTGGCAAATATCCATTTGTCTTTATTAACTGCCTGACAGTTTGGGCAATGTCGATTTCCACAGGAGTTGTAATGAGTTTGAACTTCTCCGCAATCTTCACAGGCTTGAACATTGTAGCCCAAATCGCCAGATTTGCAGGCAATAATGCTTTTCATTGCGCGATGCTGTTCAAGGGTAGCAGAATTGTGCTGTAAATATTCGTCGGCAAAAGTCCGAAAAACTATATTTATCGGCGAATTCATGGCAGCTTTTCCCATTTGTCGAGCGGACTAAAACCTTTCACTAGCGGAATTTCGCTAATGTGAAGATAAATCATGGTGGTTTTGACAGAAGCATGACCCAAAATATATTGCAATGTCTTGATATTCATGCCATCTTCGAGAGCATGTGAGGCAAAACTGTGGCGAAGTTCGTGAAGGGTAATTTTTTTGATTCCCGAGTTTTTTATTGCCGTAGTCAAAGCGTGCCTCAAACCGCTGGCAGATAGCGGCTCTCCTTTGCGAGCACCATTAAAAAGATATACTTGCGGATAACTTTTCAGGTAATAATCTCGCAATTTAGGCAGAAGTTTTTCTGAAAGCACAGTGTAGCGGTCTTTTTGGCCTTTGCCACCATTTATCCTGATTCGGAACTTGCCGTCGCCGGTGTCAAGGTCTTCGATTTTCAGATTCAGGAGCTCGTTTCGCCTGAGCCCAGTTGCATAAAGAAGCATCAGCATTAGCTTGTGTTTCAAATTCAGAGCCGAACTGAAAAGCTTAAAAAGCTCTTCGCTACTGCAAACCGAAGGCAAATCTTTTTCTTCTTTCGGATAAGGAATTTTGAATGCAAATTCTTCATTATCAGCAATAGAACTGTAGTACCATCGAAGACCGGCAACATAAATTTTTATGGTTCGCCAAGCTCTGAATTTGTGGTACTGAAGCATATGTAACCAATCAATAATTTCATCAATTTCCGTATCGTCAGGATGTTTTGAAGTGTATTTGCACAAATACTCAACTGCCCGCACATAGTTCCGTACCGTTTGCTCAGAATGATTACTCACTAAAAGCCTTTTTCGCATTTTGTCTAATATTTCAGACAATTCTTTTACCGTAAATTCACTTTTTTTCTCCATCTTTACATATTTTAAATTAATAAAGATGATCTTACGAAATTATTACTGAATTAGCTGGCTTGGGTTTAGTTCAACATGCTGTATAAATCATTAAATGAACCGATTCATACAGCTATTCGTTAGCCACAAGCAAATGAGAACATTATGAAAAAACTCATCACAAATATTGATTTTACAACATTATTTGGTTCTTCTTTAGGTTTTCAAAATGACATTATTGCAAAGAAAGGCTTGAGTTTATCAAGATTGTTAAATATTAGCAATTTAGTTGAATCAATAGTTTTAAACTCTAAAATACAATTCGAACTTGGAAATACTCCAATTTGGGAACCATATAGAGATTCATTAGAAAAAACTATTTTATACCAAATTCTTTCAAAAGAAAGAAAAATGCTTTCCATTATTGAAGAACCTATTGATAATGATGAAATTCTAATTGGGGACTTACTAAAAACTATTTCCAATGAAATCTATGAAGAAGATTTAAAGTCTTTAAAATGGGCTGTAAGCTTTAGAGGAGGAATATTTAATGAGCTTAGAGAATTCCCTAGACTGAACACATTTGATGATAACACAAATAACTCATTTACTGACAGATATCTAAATGTCATTAAAGAAACTTTTACAAAAACGGAGCAGCAAGATTTTATCAAAGCAGTGAAGTATTTGGAAGATAATCAAATAGGTATTATTGGTATTCATGTTTTGATGCGTATTGCATTATGGGAAAGAAAAATAATTGAAAGAGAAAACTCTATTTACTCACCTCATTTTTCAAGGCAACCTTTGATTTATTCATCAAACAATATCACAAACCATAAAACTATTCATGAATGGAATATGGATAAATTAAAGGAATGTTCTAGGTCCCTGAAATACAACACTCTTAATCTAAAGAAAGATGAATTAATTGATTATTTATCTCCTGTATTTATAGCTTGCCTTGATAATGCAAAAAACCCAATGGGAATAATTGAAAATGCATTAAGAATCAGAAATTCAAAATATGCAAAAATTTACAGGAATGAATGCGAGTCTTTAATAATTGATGAAATTAATGAAAGAAACATAGATATAAATCAGTACAAAATAAATATGGTTGACAAGATGAAAAATCTAAATGATTTTTTATATTCCAAAGGCAACACAAAAACAGTAATGACAAATATCTCCATGACTTTTCCTAAATACATGCCATTCCGTTGGCAACAAACAATTAGGAATACAAAAAAGGTAGATAAATTGAAAGGTAAAAAGTCTTCATATTTATTATCTGACATTCTTCAACAGTCGATAGCAATATATCAAGTCGGAGAAAAAATAAATAAAATATTCGGTGTAGAATTTAAATTTGACACTAATATTAGAACTGTAAATATGCCAGTGGCTAACACCTAAGAATATAAAAACAGCGAAAAACTATAGTGCCAGGCACTGTAGTTTTTATATTCGTTGTTGAGCTAAACCCAAGCCGGCGGGCTTAAAGTGAAGGATTTGGCGTATATGTATTTTTAATAATTTGGGGATTTTGGAGGGAAACGGAATTTCTGCTTAGTTTTCCGAA
>JABHKC010000114.1 GCA_018692315.1 Bacteroidota bacterium
AAGCACAAGCTGCATCTGTAATTTCAAAGGTCAAAGGACCTTGAATGATAATATTTGAATTTGGTGGTTCAGTAATTTCAATACTTGTATCAGCAACACAGCCATTTCCATCGGTAATTTGTACTGCATAAAAACCAGCTGGTCGATCAGATAGAGTGTCATTTATACAAATAGTTGTGCCACCCGAAATCCACTGATTTCCCTCTTGCCAATTGAAAGTAAAAGGAGGTGTTCCGCTAACTAACAATTGTATTTCCCCGTCATTTCCACCATAGTAGCTTACGTCTGTGACAGAAATTACAATATCAATTATGTCTAAACTAACCATATCAGAAGTAACAGCATTACATAAATTTGCATCAGTAACAAGAACTGTATAGACTTGGCCTGCTGAAAGATTGCTAATGTCTTGTGTTGTTACACCATTGTTCCAATAGTATGAATATGGTGTTGTTCCACCTGATACAGATAAATCTATACTCCCTAATGAATTGCAGTTTTCATTTGTAATATCTATTGATAATTGCAAACTTTGAGGTTGTCCTACATTCACACTACCTGATGCAATATTCCCTCCCTGCCCTGTAACAGTTACTGAATAAGATGTGGGATATAAATATGCAAGATCCTCAGTTATATAAGTAAATCCATAACCACCTTGCCAGAAATATGTATATGGGCCTGGAAATGCGACTTGATCAACTGTAAGGTCTATTGCACCCTGAGGTTCATAAGAGCATGAAGCATTAAAAATATCAAAAGTTAGCGGTCCTACAACAATGGTTGTGTCTTGCGAATTTACAATTTTGCTTTGAAACATAAAGCCAGTTAAAATACTTAAAAGAAACAAAATAAGTGAATTTTTCATCGTAATAGTTTTTAGTTAATAAATATATTAGAGTACTTCATTTTTCAATTCAATCTGCTTATTTTCATAAAGTCTTATTCAAATTGTTAATGATAGGATGCTGAAAATATTATGAAATTTCATATTTTGCATTTCACTTAATTCGTCAGATTTGCATCAACAATAATTTTTAAAGTATTTTATTATAGTATAGAAAGAATATTTGACTTGTTTTAAAATATGACTTCGAGAAATATCTATACTAATATATACAATACCAAAGTTAAAACACTTGCCAAATTTATGAACAAAATTTGAATAAACAAACTATTTCTTTAAAAAATGAAATATTTTTCAAAAATAATGAATTTTTAGTGAATATTTTTAATTCCAATATCTATTTCGGTAAATAAATACTGAAATGTGGATGATAAAACTAAAATCTCATTTTTGGATAAAATTTAAACTTGAATGGAGACAAAATTATAAGGAAATTCAAAATAATAATTAAAAAACAATTTGTTGCAAACGAAAAAGACCTGACAGGTTTTGAAAACCTGTCAGGTCTAACATTCAAACTTTTTGCTTTTCACTTTCAACTTAGAGACAAGCAATTCTACCGCCATCAACAGGAAGATTTATTCCATTTATGTAGGCTGCCGAAGGAGAAGCGAGAAATGCAGTAGCAAATGCAATCTCTTCGGCTGTGGCAAATCTTTCTAAGGGTATTGTTTGGTAAATAGATTTTTTTGTTTCGTCAATAGTCTTATTCAAACGTGAAGCTGTGTTTTTAAGTAAGGATTGCAATCGGGCAGTATTGGTATATCCGGGCAAAATATTATTCACCGTTATTCCAAACTCTCCCAACTCGTTAGCAAGAGTTTTAGCCCAGCTTGCAACCGCTCCCCTGATAGTATTTGAAACTCCAAGATTTGGTATTGGCTGTTTCACCGAAATCGAAATAATATTTATTATCCTACCGTAAGCGGAAGATTTCATCCCCTCAATAACCGACTGGGCTAATATTTGATTACAAACCAAATGTTGCGAAAAAGCTTTTTCAAAGTTTGAGGTTTCAGCGGCAATAGCTTGTCCGGGGGGAGGGCCTCCCGTATTGTTTATTAAAATATTTATAGTATTATCTTCAACATACTTTTCGATTTTCTGCTTTAGCAAATTTGTTTCGGTAAAATCTGCAACTATAAAATTGTGTTTTTGATTTCCAGAATTTGGCAGGTTTTTGCAAACTTTCGCAAGTTCTGTTTCATTTCTGGCAATTAATGTGATATTTGCTCCAAGATTTGCCAGTTCAATAGCAATTGCTTTCCCAATTCCTTGCGTACTTCCGGCAACTGCAGCTCTTCTATTATTTAAGCTTAAATCCATAATTCTTATCAATCAAAATAAATTAATCATTTTTTAACCAAAGCTTTACCTCTTCAATTTTAGGATTCACCAAACCAAGTTTATGTTTTTTATTCAGTCCGCAAATCTCTTGATGCAATTTGTTTGGATTGGCAGTTTTTAACTCATCTATCGTTAAAATTCCCAGTTTATTGATTAATGGCACAAGTTCTTTGGCAATTCCAACTTGCATGAATTTTGAGTCATCATCTTTTTGAGCTTTCTTTTCTGATCGCATTTGTGGGAAAAACAAAACATCCTGAATAGAATCGGAATTTGTCATTATCATAGCCAATCGGTCTATCCCAATTCCAAGCCCTGATGTTGGTGGCATTCCGGTTTCTATGGCTTTAAGAAAATCTTCGTCGAGAACCATAGCTTCTTCATCGCCACGATTTCCGAGAACTAACTGTTGCTCAAATCTGTCTCTCTGGTCAATAGGATCGTTCAATTCCGAATAGGCATTACAAATTTCTTTTCGATTGCAAATAAGCTCAAATCGTTCAACCAGGCCTTCTTTGCTGCGGTGCTTTTTTGCAAGTGGCGACATTTCTATCGGATAATCAGTAATATAGGTAGGTTGAATTAAAAGTTTTTCGCATTTTTCGCCAAATATTTCGTCAATAATTTTTCCTTTTCCCATGCTTGAATCAAGCTCTACACCAAGTTTTTTTGCAGTTTCGACCAATTCTTTCTCATTCATTTCAGAAATGTCAATTCCGGTATATTCCTGTATAGCTTCAAAAATTGTAAATCTTTTCCAGGGACGTTTAAAATCAATAGAATTTTCGCCAACTTTAACAACTGTGGTTCCGTGCAGGTCTAATGCAATTTTTTCAACCATTTCCTCCACAAGATTCATCATCCAATTGTAATCTTTATAGGCAACATAAAGTTCCATTTGTGTAAATTCAGGATTATGATATCGGCTCATCCCTTCGTTACGGAAATCTTTGGCAAATTCGAAAACTCCATCGAAACCTCCAACAATTAGCCGTTTTAGATACAGCTCGTTGGCTATTCTCAAATATAAAGTTTGGTCTAATTTGTTGTGATAAGTTTTGAATGGTTTTGCAGCAGCACCTCCATAAATTGGTTGTAAAATTGGAGTTTCAACTTCAAGGTATCCTTTATCGCTCATAAACTTACGCATCGAATTTATAAGTTGTGAACGCTTAACAAAAGTGTCTTTTACCGACTGATTTACAATTAAATCGAGATAACGTTGACGATATCGTAAATCCGGGTCTTGGAAGGCATCATATATTTTCCCGTCCTTTTCTTTTACAATTGGAAGAGGACGAATAGATTTGCACAAAATAGTAAGTTTGTTTGTCCTTACTGAAATTTCGCCCACCTTTGTGATAAACGCATCTCCTTCAATTCCAACAATATCGCCAATATCTAAATATTTTTTGAAAACAACATTATATAAAGTTTTGTCTTCGTCGGGGCAGATTATATCTCGATTTAGGTAAACCTGAATTCTACCATGACTATCCTGAATTTCAATAAATGAAGCCTTACCCATAATTCGGCGGCTCATAATTCTTCCGGCTATACTTATATTTTGAAAATTATTTTTCTCCGAATTAAAATTTTTAATAATCTCTTCGCTGTTAGCATTTATCTTATATTCTTTTGCAGGATATGGATTTATACCCAATTTTACTATTTCTTCGTAAGAATTTCTTCTAATTACTTCCTGTTCGTTAAGTTCAGTCTTATTCATCATTTCCAAATTAAATTCGTACAAAGATAGGATATTAAGCTGAAAAATATTGAAGTTTTTGGTTTTGGATTTTGCAAAGAAATTTTGAAAATTGCAGGTAAATCAATAGCCATAGAATGAGTCAAAGCTTCACTCAAAGTGAAACTCTGGCTTAAAACAAAAAAGGCTATCCGTTTCAGATAACCTTTTTGCAATTGATATTATATTTTCAACAATTTTGCCCTATCCTTTCAAAGCCTCAGCTCCACCAACAATTTCAAGAATTTCATTAGTAATAGAAGCTTGCCGAGCTTTATTGTAATGCAATTTAAGATCGCGTAGCATCTCGCTGGCATTGTCGGTTGCCTTGTGCATTGCTGTCATTCTTGCACCATGTTCAGAAGCAAACGAATCAAGAATAGATTTATAAATTTGTATTTTCAGTGAGCGAGGGATTAATTTTTCAATTATATATTCTTTGCTTGGCTCAAAAATGTAATCTTGTACTTCTTTAGTTTCTTTTTTCTCTTTAATTTCGATAGGCAAAAATTGCTCATCAGTCAATACTTGAACTCCGGCATTTTTAAATTGATTATACACTAATTCGATTCTATCGTATTCTCCATCAATGAATTTTTGCATTATCTTTTCAGCGAAAGCGGCAACAGTTTTGTAATCCAGACTGTCGAACAATTCTTGATTGTTTTTCTCAATTGGAGTTTGCTTTTTCGATTTTAACATTTCAAAAGCTTTTTTCCCAACGCTTAAAAAATCGACCTTCCCATTTTTAAATTCATTAGGGTATTTGTGTTCGGCTAATTCTATAGCTCGTTTCACTACATTGGAATTGAAAGCTCCGCAAAGTCCTCTGTTCGAGCTTACTGAAACAATTAAAACCTTATTTATAGCACGTTGTTTTGCAAAAACATTGTCTTCACTTGAATCTATATTTTCAGAAATACTTAAAAGTATTTCGTGCAACTTGTTTGCATAAGGTCGCATTTGCAAAATAGCATCCTGAGCCTTACGCAATTTTGCCGCCGAAACCATTTTCATAGCACTGGTTATCTGTCGGGTAGATGTAACCGAACTAATTCGTGTCCTAATTTCCTTTAAATTTGCCATAATTTTTATTCAAATAAAGCTTTACCGTACAAATTCTCCTTTTGATTTATAAATATTGAAAACAAAAATTCTAATTCAATTTTTCAAATTCAGTATTCTTTTCAGAAACTACTAATATTTAGAAATCATATCATTTGCAACTTCTTCAAGCGTGTCGGTAATTTCTTTGTTTAATTTACCTTCACTCAGTAATTTAAGAGTATCACTATGTTTTGCTTTTAAAGTATCAATAAACTGTATTTCAAAATTTCGGATTTTATCAACCGGAATTTTTTTCAACATTGCTTTTGTGCCGCAATAAATAATTGCAATTTGTTCGGCAACCGGAACCGGAGAATATTGTGGCTGTTTAAGAATTTCAACATTTTTTCGTCCTTTGTCGAGAGTTGCCATAGTAACTGCGTCGAGGTCTGAACCAAATTTTGCAAATGCTTCTAATTCTCTAAATTGTGCTTGATCTAATTTTAGCGTTCCGGCAACTTTTTTCATTGATTTAACCTGAGCATTTCCCCCAACACGAGAAACAGAAATACCAACATTAATTGCAGGACGAACCCCTGAATTAAACAAGTTGGACTCTAAAAATATCTGTCCATCGGTAATCGAAATCACATTTGTAGGAATATATGCAGAAACATCGCCAGCCTGAGTTTCAATAATTGGTAAAGCTGTGAGCGATCCGCCACCTTTCACAAGATGTTTTATGGAAGGTGGTATATCATTCATTTTCTGAGCTATTTCATCGGAATTTATAACTTTTGCAGCTCTTTCGAGTAATCTTGAATGTAGATAAAAAACATCGCCAGGATATGCTTCCCGTCCAGGTGGACGGCGAAGGAGCAAGGAAACTTCTCGGTAAGAAACTGCTTGTTTCGACAAATCATCGTAAATAATCAAAGCAGGACGACCGGTATCTCTAAAAAATTCTCCTATCGACGCTCCTGCATATGGTGCATAAAACTGAAGTGCTGCCGGATCGGAAGCTGTTGCCGAAACAATAACAGTATAATCCATTGCGCCATATTCTTCCAGAGTTTTTGCAATATTTGCAACCGTCGAACCTTTCTGACCAATAGCTACATATACACAAAAAACAGGCTCACCTTTTTCGTAAAATTCTTTTTGATTTATGATAGTATCAATTGCAATTGCAGTTTTTCCGGTTTGTCTGTCGCCAATAATAAGTTCACGCTGTCCTCTACCAATCGGAATCATTGCATCAATAGCTTTAATTCCTGTTTGAAGAGGTTCGTTCACCGGTTGTCGATAGATAACTCCTGGAGCTTTTCTTTCAAGTGGCATTTCATAACGTTCTCCTTCAATTGACCCTTTGCCGTCGATAGGATTTCCAATAGAATTGAGAACTCTACCTACCATTCCTTCGCCAACATCTATGGAGGCAATTTTTCGGGTACGTCTGATTACATCACCTTCTTTGATGCCCTGGGAAGATCCCATCAAAACAACTCCTACGCTGTCTTCTTCAAGGTTCAGAACAATGCCTTTCACACCGTTTTCAAATTCTACTAATTCGTTAGACTGCACGTTTGACAAACCGTAAATTCTGGCAATTCCATCGCCAACTTGCAAAACCGTACCAACCTCTTCTAATTCGGCTTCGTTTTTAAAATTCTCTAATTGTTGTTTCAAAATTTCTGAAACTTCAGCAGGTCTAATATCAGCCATATTGTTTATTTTATATTTATTGTTGAATATTTTTATATCAAGAGTTATTCATAATTTATAATTCAAAACTCATAATTCTTCTACACAGTCTGAATAAATTTCTTTTCAAAAGTAGTGTTTACTAATTCTGTCCTTATTCTTTTCAATTTAGTTGAAACACTCGAATCGTATTGTTTGTCTTCAATTCGCAAAACAAATCCGCCAATAATTTTATCATTAATTTGTTCGTTAAATTCAATTTTAGACTTAAAGTGTTTTTCAATTATTTGTTTTATTTCGGAACTTTGTTCTTCGCCAATGGAAAATGCTGTGGTCAAAAATGCAGTTTTGATTCCTTTTTCTTTTTTTACAAGATCTAAGAAATTTCTTGAAATATCAATTAAATACATCTCTCTTTTGTTTTTCAAAACAAGATTCAGAAATGAATGAGTCAATTCTGAAATTTGTCCTTTAAAAATCTTCTCTGTAATCTTTATTTTTTGCGAAGTATTTATAATGGGGCTTTCAAGAAGTAGCTTAAACTCACTTATAGTTTTTCCTAAGGAAAAGACAAAAGAAATATCATTATTTACGCTATTGATACTCTTTTTTTCTTTTGCCAATAAGAATAAAGCTTTTGCATATCGTACAGAAATTTTTCCTTGATTCATTTTTTCTACGACTAATTAAGATTTATATTTTCTGTCAATTCTTTGATATATTCCTTTTGAGATTTTTTATCGGCAAGTTCTTTTTTGAGTATCTTTTCAGCAATTTCTACTGCCAACTCTGCCACTTGGTTTTTGATTTCGACAACTGCTGTTGCTTTTTCGTTTTGAATAGAAACACGAGCTGTTTCAATTAGCTTGTCGGTTTCTATAGTAGCTTTTACTTTTGCATCTTTTATGATACTTTCTTTCACATCGCGTGCCTCTTTCAGCAAATTGTCTCGTTCTTCTTTGGCTTGTACGATAATTACTTCGTTGTCGGCTTTAAGTTTTTTCATTTCAGATTTTGCATTTTCTGCCGATTCCAAAGCACTTTCAATAGAATCTTCTCTTTCTTTCAAAGCTCCCAAAATGGGCTTCCAGGCAAATTTCTTTAAAACGAACAATACTATTCCGAACGAAACCAACATCCAGAATAAAAGACCTAAATCGGGTACAATTAATTGCATAATATTTATATTAAAATTTTACTTCAAAATGAAACTAACAGTTCAGCCAACCGCTAAACTGTTAGTAAATTTTTCTTATTTCTTAAACGAAAAGAATTAAGAAACAAACAACTATAGCAAAGAATGCAACTCCTTCGACTAAAGCAGCGGCTATAATCATATTCGAGCGAATATCTCCTACAGCTTCTGGTTGTCGAGCAATCGATTCCATAGCACTACCACCGATTTTACCGATGCCAATACCTGCACCAACAACTGCAATTCCTGCTCCAATACCGGCTCCCATTTTTGCAATTGCTACATTTGCTACAGCTAATAAAATACTTGTTAATGTTAACATTTTTCTACTTTTTTAGTTAATAAATGTATAATCGTTTTAAATATATTTTTAATGATGTTCTTCAATTGCCATTCCGAAATATAGTGCCGACAACAATGTAAAAACGTACGCCTGAATAAAAGCAACTAAAAATTCGAGGAATGTCATAAAAACCGTAAATGCTATAGATAGAACCGAAATTCCGTATCCTGCATAAATACTAAGGTTTCCGAAAATGAAAATCAGGCTGAAAAAGCCTAATGCAATTATATGCCCGGCAGAAATGTTGGCAAACAAACGAACCATCAATACAAACGGTTTGGTGAAAACTCCAACAATTTCAACAATTGGCATAAGCGGAATTGGAATTTTCAGCCACCAGGGCACACCCGGAGCATTGATTATATGTGTCCAATAGTTTTTGTTTCCACTAAAAGTGGTGATGGCAAAAGTGAACAGAGCTAAAACCAAAGTAATTGCAATGTTTCCTGTAATATTTGCACCGCCCGGAAAAATTGGTATTAAGCCGAGAACATTGTTTAGAAAAATAAAGAAAAACAATGTCAATAAAAATGGCAGATACTTCATGTACTTTTTCTCGCCAATCGATGCCTTTGCAATATCGTCTCTTATGAAAATAATAATTGGTTCCAACAAAGACTGAATTCCTTTTGGAGCTTTGCCCTCGCGATTTCTGTAAAGTTTTGCTACCGATAGAAATATCCAAAGCAATAATCCTAAACTGATTAATAGAGCAAGCACATTTTTCGTAATAGAAATATCAAAGGGACGAACTATTGAGCCATCTTCAAGCACTTCAACAACTTTTCCTTTATAGTCGCCATCGTGGGCAATTTCGAATCCATTATATGAATCGTGTCCATGATGGAATTTTGCTGAAGAAAAAACATTAAACCCAGAGTTTTCGCTATACACAATAATTAGCAATGGAATGCTAACATGAGTTTCTTTGTAAGTAAGGATGTGCCAGTCGTAGCTATCTCCAATGTGGTCTAAAATGAATGAACCGGGATCAAAAACATTTTCATGAGAACTATTGTGTTCGTCTTGCTGATTTTCGCTTGCAAACGAATTTGTTGATAAACAGATAGATACCAACAAAACAGCACAAATTACAAGCAATTTCCTAAAGTCTCTAATCATCAAACTATCATTTAATTTACGTTTTGATATTTTTGCAAAAGTATTAAAAATATTTTACATGAAAAATTTAAGTATTCAAATACTTAATTTAGAGTAATTTTTATGTTAAATTAAACTGATTGATGCAAATTTCAATTATTATTTTTGAAAATATTAAGACTTTTTTGTCAAATTTGCCGTATTTTTAAGTATATTAAATTGTTTTTCAAATTATGAATATTGTTGATGAAATTAAAAACAGCTATAAAAATAGCGATGTGCTTATCAAGCTGATATACATAAATTTAGCTATTTTTTTATCTGTTCATATTCTCGAAATAATTATTACGATTTTTAATATTTCGCCAGACAGAGAAATTTCTATAATTTATTGGTTTGCAGTTCCTTCTTCGATAGAGGCACTGGCTAAAGTCCCATGGTCGATTTTTACATATATGTTTCTGCACGAAAATTTTATACATATTCTTTTCAATATGCTATGGCTTTTTTGGTTTGGAAAAATTTTCCTTATTTATTTAAGCGAAAAGCAATTGCTTGGAATATATATTTTTGGCGGACTCTCAGGTGCAGTTTTGTATATTATTTCATATAATATTTTTCCCGGATTCGAACAGCAATATTTAAGTTCGGTAGCATTGGGAGCCTCAGCTTCTGTTATGGCTGTTATTGTTGCAATATCAGCTTATGCACCAAATTATACTTTAAACTTGATGTTTATTGGCAATGTGAAAATAAAATATATTGCACTTTCAGCTTTTGTATTTACTTCACTTTTAGATTTTTCAGTAAACTCGGGTGGAAAAATTGCACATATTGGCGGTGCAATTTTAGGCTATTATTTTATTGTTAGTTTGAAAAAAGGAAAAGATTTTACGAAAGGGATAAATAGGTTTTTCGACAAAATTATTAGGTATTTCGATAAAAAGCCAAAAATTACATACAAAAATGTTAGAAAAATGACAGACGAAGAATATAATCAAGACAAAGCAAAACAACAGGAAGTAATTGACAAAATTCTTGATAAAGTAGCAAAATCGGGATATTCGAGTCTTTCGCAAAAAGAAAAAGATATTCTTTTCAGAGCAAGCGACAAATAAATTAATTTACAAGTTTTAATACTTCTAAGTATATATTTTGAAAAAACTCCTCAATAAAATATTTCTAATTATCAATTTGATATTGATTGTAGTATTATTTTTTAGTTATTTGGCTTCGCATGTAAATCCATCAAAAACATGGGTTATTGCATTTTTCGGATTAGCTTATCCACAAATATTAATAGCTAATATAATTTTCATAATCTTATGGTTTTTTAGAAAACCAAAATATGCACTAATTTCAATAATTACAATTTTGCTGGGTTGGCAATATTTTTCGAGGAGCTTCCAAATTAATTTTTCAAAAGAAAAAAGTGAATTTGAAAATGAGAATACGAACGACTTTAAACTTTTAACTTATAATGTTAGACTATTCGATTTATATAATTGGACGAAACAAAATAATAGTCCGGATGAAATTTTTGAATTTACTGCAAGCCAGAATCCAGACATTTTTTGCTTTCAGGAATTTGTAAGCAACAGTTCTAATACTGCAAGATCTTATAAATATGTTGCTAATCATAAAATGGCAAGATATTCTCATTTCGCATACACAAAATCGAATAGAAACTTATATTATGGAGTAGTAACATATAGCAAATATCCTATCATCAACAGAGGTGAAATTAGATTTGACGACACTAAGAATATTTCTATTTTTTCTGACATAAAGATTAATTCGGATACCATAAGGTTATACAATCTTCATTTACAATCAATTCGCTTCGATTTAAAAAACTATCATTATCTTGATACTATGAGTTTTAAGTACGATGAGGAAAATATTGCACAAATTGAAGATATTACAAAAAGGATGAAAATAGCCTATCAAAAACGTTCAGATCAAGTAGCAATAGTTTCGGCGCATATGAAAAAATCTCCATACAAAATCGTTATCTGCGGAGATTTCAATGATACGCCAGTTTCATACACCTATAGTGAACTAATAGCTGAACTCTTAGATGCATTTGTGGAATCAGGTCATGGTTTCGAAAATTCGTTTACAGGAATATTCCCATCGTTTCGTATCGATTATATTTTTCATGACGAAAAAATTCAATCGTATGATTATCAAACTATAAAAGTTGATTTTTCTGATCATTTTCCTGTTAGTTGCAGGCTGGTTTTGGATTAGTTTAGATTGAGCTTTTTTCCTATTTTATTTTATCGGACAGTTATGGAACTAAAAGCATTAGAAAAATATTCAAAGAGCAAAAACAAGTGGTAATGAAAAAGAGTTTAGAAGATTATAAAGACAAATGGGATTACATTACTAAATCTGAAACAGAAGTATCTGATGGAAAGGTTTCAAATTCAAAATAATTGAGCCAAAATTGAGCCTGCAAGTAATAATAAAAATATAAATTCGCTATACCATTTTTTCTTTACTGCAAGCAAGTAGTCCGATATAATAAATGAAAAAGGAACTGAAACAAAAACTAAGGTTTCGAATCCGGCTTTTGGCAAAGAATACAAAATTGCTGCTGAAAATATTATTAATAGAAAAAACAATGTGTAAAACTTCCTTCTATTGATTTTAAGCTTGTTGAATTTATTTAAGGAAAAAATTCCGGAAATTAATAGCAATATCAGAATGAATACGTAATATCCTGTTTTTATTAAGCTCAATTCAAATTTATTTTGATAATCAAAAAAATAATATTCAGCTAATTCATTAAAAAATAATAGATTATCAACCAAAAAGAAATATAAAAACAGTATTATATATGGTGTCAGTAATCCTAAAATAATTATCAGCCATTCGCGAAAATTGAATGATCGAATTATTATTTGACCTGCAAAAACAAAAACTATCAAAAAAATAGCATTGAAATGTAACAAGCTTGAAATTGAGATTAGCAGTGTTGCATCGAAATAGTTGGAAAACAAACTATCCGATTTGTATGTATCAAAGATTTTTTCTGTTGCCAATATTATGAAAATATTTGCAAAAAGTGCTGGCAGCAAGTTGTTTAAGTTATTAAGGCTAATGCAAAATACTGTAAAAATTATTCCATGCAAATATGTCCTTTTATCAATAAGAATAAATTTATTGTTCAAACGAATCAACAGATAGACTTGCACTAATATTAAAATATTAATAAGCAATAATAAAATTGTGTCAGACCAAACAAAAAAATTATTGATTAATTGAAACAGTGGCATTTGAAATTCCGAAATATTTGTAGTTTCGATTGCAGAAAACGCAAAATATTTAATCCACAAAATGCCCGTCAATAAAGGAATTACTAACAAATTATGAGCTTTAATTGTGCTTATAGTTTTAAATATCATTTTCGGTAAAATTAATCATCAAGTTTGAAGAGCAATTTATGATTCTTCGGAATAATAATATGGTTTTATCAAAAGGGGACTTCTAAAAATAGTAAATTTCAAGGCGTAAGAAATTTGCATTTTTAGAGGTTTCCTAAAGGTCAAATCCTATATCTTTTCTATAATATTTTCCTCTGAAATCAATGATTTCTGCATTTATATTAGACTGTTCGATGGCACTATTTTTATCGTTGCCAAACGAACTAATTGCCAGAACTCTGCCACCATTTGTCAGAATTTTTTCATCTGATTTTTTTGTTCCTGCATGAAAAACCAGACTATTTTCAACTTTTTCGATGTTATGAATTTCAAATCCTTTTTTATAATCTTCTGGGTATCCTTCTGAAACTAACATTACTGTAGCCAAGGTTCTATCATCTATTTCTATGTTTTTTGTGTGAATTTTCTGCATGGCAATAGCCTCAAACAAATCTAAAATATCGTTTTTTATTCTCGGAATAACAACCTCAGTTTCGGGATCTCCCATTCTTACGTTATATTCGATAACATAAGGATTGCCATCAACATTCATCAATCCGAAAAATATAAATCCTTTATAATCAATTTTTTCTGCAATCAAACCAGAAATAGTTGGTTTAATAATATGTGTTTCAACTTTTTCTAAAAAATCTTTTGATGCAAAACCTACAGGCGAAATTGCTCCCATCCCTCCGGTATTCAATCCCGAATCTTTTTCGCCAATTCGTTTATAATCTTTTGCTTCGGGCAAAATTTTATAAGAAATACCATCGGTGAAAACAAAAACCGAAAGTTCAATACCCGACAAAAATTCCTCAATAACAACTGTTTTGCTCGCTTCTTTGAATTTTCCGCCAAGCATTTCGCGAAGGTTTGTTTCTGCAAGTTTCAAATTGTCGCAAATAATTACACCTTTGCCGGCTGCCAGTCCGTCGGCTTTTAGCACAAACGGTGGCGATTGCTTTTTCAGAAACTCTAATCCTTCAGCGATATTTTCAGAATTTACACTAATGTATGATGCAGTAGGGATATTATATTTTTGCATAAACTTTTTCGCATATTCTTTGCTGCCTTCGAGAATGGCACCATCTTTTTTTGGCCCAATAAATTTTATAGACTTCAATTCATCGTCATCAGCAAAAAAATCGTGCAAACCTTTAACTAAAAGTTCCTCGGGCCCAACAACAACCATTTCAACCTGATTATTGAGCACAAACTTTTTCACATTCCGAAAATCCGATATGTCAATTTCTACATTTTCGCCATGCTGCATTGTGCCGGCATTTCCGGGCGAAATATAGAGTTTTGTTAATTTTTCGCTCTGGGCAATTTTCCATGACAAAGCATGCTCTCGTCCTCCTGAACCTATTAGTAATACTTTCATTTTAAATCAATTATTTAATTTCTCGTTCAATTCTTCCCAAAATTCCAAAGCCCGCCGAGTGTGCGGAATAACTATCGTTCCACCAACAATATTTGCTACTGAAAATATTTCAAACAGCTCCTCAGTTGTTAGCCCGGCAATGTAGCATTGTTCGAGATGATATTTTATACAATCGTCGCAGCGAAGAACCATTGAGCTAACCAATCCTAACATTTCTTTTGTCTTTGAAGATAAGGCTCCTTCGGAATATGTGTTTGTGTCGAGATTGAATAAGCGTTTTATAACTTTATTATCGCCGGAAAGCAATTTGTCATTCATTTTCATGCGATATTCTCGAAACTCCTTGATTTTTTCGCTCATGGTTTTAGATTTTATTATTCAATTGTTCTTCAATGCAATTAATTAAAGTATGAATTATTTTAATATGAATTTCTTGAACCCTGTCGGAAAATTCCGAAAATGGTGCTCGAATTTCAATATCGCAGATTTCAGCTAATTTTCCGCCGTTTTTCCCTGTCAAAGCAACTACTATCATATTTTTTGTTTTGGCTTCTTTTGCCGCAAGAACAACATTTTCTGAGTTTCCGCTGGTGCTGATTGCAAGCAGAACATCGCCTGTTTTCCCATGCCCTTCTACAAATCTTGAAAAAATATAGTCGTAGCCCAAATCGTTGGCAACACAAGAAATATACGAAGGATCGGAAATAGATATTGCAGCAAAAGATTTTCGTTTCTTTCGAAAAAATCCTGACAATTCTTCGGCAAAGTGCATTGCATCGCTCATTGATCCACCATTTCCGCAAGAAATGATTTTATTCCCCGATTCTAAAGCTTCAAACATTTTTAGCGCAGCATTTTCTATTGCAACAAAATTTGATTTGTCTGAAATAAAATCTGCAATAGATTTTTGAGCTTCATAAAAATTCTTTTCAA
This sequence comes from Bacteroidota bacterium, assembly GCA_018692315.1. Taxonomy (NCBI): domain Bacteria; kingdom Pseudomonadati; phylum Bacteroidota; species Bacteroidota bacterium. The sequence continues at coordinate 15,140 of JABHKC010000114.1, forward strand.
TTAATTCTAACAACATGAATGATAGCTATATAAATTTAGATAATCATTAATAAAATAATTTGGAAAATTAATCAATTTCTAAATTTGACCAAAAAATCATATTTTTATCGCACTTTTTAAAATGAAATTGTTGAATGAAAACGAATATTAGAGAAAAGTTATATCGAATAATTTTTGATTCGGATACAAAAAGAGGTAGATTTTTTAATCTTAGTTTGCTGATAATTATTCTAATAAGCATAATTTTTGTAATGCTCGAAAGTGTTCCGTCAATCTCTGACGAATATGGCAAAATACTGAAAATTGCTGAGTGGATAATCACTATAATTTTCTCCTTAGAATATTTTTTAAGAATTTTCATTGTAAAAAAACCTGCTAAATATATATTTAGCTTTTACGGAATAATAGATTTGCTCTCGTTTTTGCCAACCTACATCGGATTATTTATTGTTGGCGGACAGAGTTTGATGGTAATCAGGGCATTAAGACTACTTCGTGTTTTCAGAATATTAAAAATTTCGCGCTACACTAAAGAAAGTAAAAAACTGATGGTGTCGCTCCGTGCCAGTCGTGCAAAAATAAGCGTTTTCCTTTTCGCAGTTATGATGATTGTAATAATAATTGGAACTTTTATGTATTTGATTGAAGGCGAAGAAAATGGATTTACAAGCATTCCTCGCAGCATTTATTGGACAATAGTAACTCTTACTACTGTTGGCTATGGCGATATTGCTCCACATACAACATTAGGACAGTTTGTAGCAAGCTTTGTAATGATTATGGGTTATGCGATAATAGCCGTCCCAACAGGAATTGTATCTGCCGAACTCACAAAAATCAAGCACAATTATTCTTCTCATAATTGCCCCGACTGTAAAAAAAATCCAAACGACGATGATGCATGTTTTTGCAAGCATTGCGGCGAAAGTTTGAAAAACAAATAATTTGATATTTTATAATAAAGACATAAAACAATGAATGATAATTTACCGGCAGGAACAAGAATTGACCATTCTACCTATGGCGAAGGAATAATTAGCAGAGTTAATATTACGAGTTATGAAATTTTTTTCGAACGAAGAGGAAAAGTTGAAATTTCCAGAACGAGCGATGATATCGATATTTTAGAAATTTCTGAAAACGAAAATAAAGAATCGGGTATTGATCTCAGGGAAATTGAAGAACTAATGTCGTATGTTTTAGATAAATATAATTCGCTTAACGAAATTGTACCACTCGGCGAAAAATGGAAAGATGGCACAATGATTCTACAACCTGCCGATACGAACCTTAAACCAAAAGAAATACCTGTTGAAGTATTTTTCCATAAAATTGTGATGCTACGCGATCGATTGAGAGTTTTGGAGCAAAACATAAATAGTAATAAATCACTTTCTGACGAAGAAAAGGTTAATATTCAGCAATATATTTCAAGAGCATACGGTAGCCTGACAACTTTCAATATTCTTTTTTCCGATAAGGAATACTATTTCAAAGGTGCCGGAAAAAGTTAGAAATATTAATACTTTATGTTGAAACTATTTGCCATTCCAATTCCAAAATATTTGGTTATATTTCTCTGCAAATTAGAGACTTTGCGAGAAATATACTTTAGTAAAATATGCCATTTCCCAGAAATTAGTTAAATGAGGTTAAAAATTGAAATAATTCATCATATATATAAATAAAGTAAATACATTTGCATAAATTTTTAAATTTAAATTTGATTGAATTTTATTGATGAAGTATAATTAATAACTTTTATTAAACATTTTATTTATTACCAAAACTAAAATCCTGTTATGAAGAAAAAAATTAATGTTCTTATAAGCTTATTTTTAGTAATGAGCTTTTTGTTTACAAATGTTTTTGCACAAGTTGATGCAAATCAGAAAATGCCTATTGATCCAGATGTTAAAATAGGAAAGCTCGACAATGGTTTGATATATTATATCAGGCAAAACAAAAAGCCGGAAAACAGAGTTGAAATGCGCCTTGCCATAAATGCCGGATCTCTTTACGAAACAGAAGCACAGCGTGGTTTAGCTCATTTTTGCGAGCATATGTGTTTCAATGGCACCAAAAATTTTGAGAAAAGCGAATTAGTCGATTTTCTCGAAAAAATGGGAATTCGTTTTGGAGCTGATCTTAATGCTTATACCAGCTTTGCCGAAACAGTTTATATGCTACAACTTCCTACCGATGATCCCGAACTATTAAGCAAAGGATATCAAGTCCTTGAAGACTGGGCACACAATGTAAGTTTTCTCGACGAAGAAATTGACAAAGAACGAGGCGTAATTAAAGAAGAATGGCGATTAGGCCTGGGAGCCGACGACAGAATGCGAAAAAAATCTTTTCCAATAATTTTTAAAGGTTCAAGATATGCAAATCGCCTACCAATTGGCTTAATGGATGTTATCGACAATTCACCTTACGACACCTTACGTCAGTTTTATAAAGATTGGTATCGACCAAATTTGATGGCAGTTGTAGTTGTTGGAGACATCGACGTGAATGAAGCCGAGCAAAAAATCATATCACATTTTGCAAACATAAAAAATCCTGACAAAATCAAAAAACGCATTGAATATGGTTTGCCGGACAACGACAAACCACTCATTAGCATTCAAACCGACGTAGAAGCTACAAATAATTCTTTACAGTTTTTCTACAAGCATGAAAATATGATTAATGAAAAGATAGGAGACTATCGTCAAAATATTCTTAATCAGTTATATAATGGCATGTTAAATAATAGATTAAGAGAAATTTCGCAGCAGCCAGACGCTCCATTTATTTATGGCTATTCTTATTATGGCGATTTTCTAGCACGTTCAAACGATGCTTATGCTTCTTTCGGAATGATGAAAGAAAATCAGATTGACGAGGGTTTTGAGGTTCTACTTTCCGAAAGCGAACGTGTAAAAAGATTTGGTTTTACAGAAACAGAATTAGAACGCCAAAAAGAAGAAGTTTTGAGCTCGTATAAAAAGTCGGCTAAAGAATTTGACAAAACTCCATCGAAAAGTTATGCAAGAGAATATGTTAGCAATTTTTTGACTTATGAGTCGATGCCCGGAATTTTAAACGAACTAAAATATGTTGAAGAATTTTTGCCGGGAATTTCCCTTGAAGAAATAAATGCTTTGGCAAAAAAATGGATAACAGAAAAGAATCTCGTAGTAAGCGTTACAGGACCCGAAAAAGAAGGCGTTGAAATTCCAACTGAGGAAGATATCCTTAAAATTGTAGAGAAAGTAAAAACAGTTAAACTGACAGCTTATGTTGACGAAGTAGTTGACGAACCCCTTTTAATGGAAATTCCAAAAGGAACAAAAGTAACAAAGCGAGTTGAAAACAAAGATTTCGATTTCACCATGGTAACATTAGGAAATGGTGTGCAAGTTATAATGAAAGAAACTGACTATAAAAACGATGAAATTCTTTTCAAAGGTTTCAGTCTTGGTGGGAGTTCTCTTTACGAAAACGACAAATTTATGTCAGCAAATTTTGCTTCAAATATTATCAATCAAAGTGGAATTGGTAGTTTTGACAACACAGCCCTTGAGAAAAAACTTGCCGGTAAAATTGTAAGCCTATCGCCAAGCATTGGTTCTCTTACCGAAGGAGTTAGAGGAAGTTCAACTCCTGCCGATTTTGAAACAATGCTACAACTTAACTATTTGTATTTTACAAAACCAAGAAAAGACAAAACTGCACACGAAGCATTTATTTCGAAAATGAAAAATCAGCTTAAATTTATGGGTGCCAGTCCTCAAATGGCATTTTATGACACTTTGATAAAAACTGTTTCGCAAAACGATCCTCGAACAATTGTTCTTCCAACCGAGGCACAATTAAACAGCATAGACTTAGACGATTTATATAAAATATATAACGAAAGATATGCAGATGCTTCTGATTGGAAATTCTTTTTAGTAGGAAATTTTAAAACAGACTCAATAATTCCACTTCTTGAGACATATCTTGGTGGATTGCCAGTGAAAAATGTCGATGAAAAATGGAAAAATAGAGAACCTGAATTCCCAACAGGTAAACATGAAATTGTTGTAAGAAAAGGAACCGAGCCAAAAGGTATGGTTGGAATTATGATGAGCGGAGACATTGAATGGAATTACGAAGATCGTCTTCATTTGAATATGATGATGAAAATTCTTTCGATAAAATTGAGAGAAAACATGAGAGAAGATCAGGGAGGAGTTTATGGAGTTCAAATTTCGGATAACACAGAAAAATATCCCGAATCAGAATATTCGATCAATGTATTTTTTGGTTGCTCTCCAGACAAAGCAGACTCTTTAATATTTACAGTTTATGATGAAATGAACGAAATTATTGAAAATGGACCTTATGCAATTGACCTTGAAAAAGTGAAAGAATCTCTTATTCGTGAACGTGAGACTGATCTTGAGAAAAATAATTATTGGTTGAACAAATTGTATTACAACTGTTTTTATGAAGGGAATTTCGAAAGCCTGACTAATTTTGAAGACAAAGTGATGGCAGTAGATGGTGAAGATATTAAAAATGCTGCAAGCAAATACATAAATCTAAACGATTATGTACAAGTAGTTTTGATGCCAGAAGAAGATGGTAAAAAGAAGAAAAAGAAAAAATCTCGTAGAAAATAGTAGTTTCTATAAAGAACTAAAATGATTTAAATGCCCTTCAAAGTTTGTAGGGCATTTTTTTGTAACCTAATTTATTTTTAACAGTTCATGGATTTAGTTTAATTCATCTCTATTAAATATTCGATATGTCAAGATTTAATGGAAATGAAATATGAAAATATAGTTTTAGTAATGAAAAAAATGTAGATGAGAACGAAAATACCAATAGAAATTATTGAATTAGAGGGAGAAGGAATCCATCTATTTGTAAAAGGTTTTTTAAATGATAATGAAGAATGTAGTTTAATTATTGATACCGGTGCATCGAAAACTGTTTTTGATTGTCATTTGCCAGAACATTTATTTAGAAAAGAATCAATTCAAGAAGAAGTTCTTACTGCTGGCATAAATGCCGGAGAAATTGAAACAAAAATTGGAATAGCAGATAATTTTACTATTGGTGATCTTGTCATAGAAAATTTTGAAACAATATTAATCAGCCTTGAGCATATCAATAATCTTTATAAGAAAATTATTAAGAAAGAAATACACGGACTTATAGGTAGCGATTTTCTTATGCAGCATAAAGCAAATGTCGATTTTAGAAAAAAAATCTTAAGTCTGGAATATAAAAAGTTGAAAGTTCATAAAGTTGAAAGTCTTTAGAGATTGAGAGTACGATTTTTTTTGAAGGCTGCATAATTCCCAAAATAAAAAATGCAAATAAACGGAAAACATTTTCGAGCAATATGGTTTGCCCCAGAAAAAGGAGGATTAGTCAAAATTATTGATCAGCGGAAACTACCATTTCAATTTCAAATTGTAGAATTACAAACTGCTGAAGAATGTATTCGGGCAATTTCGGAAATGTATGTTCGCGGGGCTCCATTGATTGGTGTTACAGCAGCATATGGACTTTTTTTTGCTTTGAAAAACATGCCTGAAAATGCTCAAATTGAAGAATTTATAAGTAAAACTATTCAGGAAATAAAAGCATCTCGTCCTACAGCTGTAAATCTTGAATTTTGTCTTGAACAAGTGAACTTGGCAATTTCGAAAGTAGATAGCCTTTCGGAGAAAACAAAAGTAGCATTAGAAACTGCAAATGAAATTGCTGAAAATGAAGTAGATTCTTGTCGAAAAATTGGAAAAATTGGATTTTCAATAATTGAAGAAATTTCGAGAAAGAAAAACGGAGAAACTGTCAATATTCTAACTCATTGCAATGCTGGATGGCTTGCATGTGTCGATTATGGAACTGCAACTGCACCAATGTATGAAGCAGCAAAACGAGGAATTAAAATTCATGTTTGGGTAGATGAAACCCGACCAAGAAATCAGGGTAGCCGATTGACTGCCTGGGAATTAGAAAATCAAAAGATAGATTACACAATAATTGCCGACAATACAGGCGGCTACCTTATGCAGCACAAAATGGTTGACCTTGTGATAGTTGGAAGCGACAGAACCACCCGAACAGGAGATGTCTGCAACAAAATTGGAACATACTTGAAAGCACTTGCTGCCAGCGACAATAATGTGCCGTTTTATGTTGCCCTTCCTACTTCAACTTTCGATATGAATATTTCCGATGGTGTTCGAGAAATTCCTATTGAAAAAAGAAATCAGGATGAAGTAAAATATATTGAAGGATTCTTAGACAATAGAATCGAAAAAGTCCTGCTCACCCCAGAAAATAGTTGTGTTGCAAATTATTCTTTTGATGTAACCCCTGCAAGGCTTGTTACTGCTCTCATTACTGAAAAGGGAATTTGCTTACCTAATGAAGATAGCATCAGAAAATTGATTAAATATTAGCTTTCTTTTGCCTCTTTCTATCGTGTTCGTTTAGCAATATTTTCCTTATTCTAATAGATTTTGGAGTAATCTCAACGTACTCATCTTCAGCAATATATTCCATAGCTTCTTCCATTGAAAACTTTATTGCAGGTGCAATCGACATTTTTTCGTCGGAGCCCGAAGCTCTCATATTCGACAATTTTTTTGTCTTAATAATATTTATTACCAGATCGTCGTATCGCGTACTTTCGCCAATCACTTGTCCTGCATAAATTTCATCGTTTGGTTCTACAAAAAAGTTCCCTCTGTCCTGAAGTTTATCTATCGAATATGCAATACATGTCCCTGTTTCCATTGCTATGAGAGCACCATTTCTTTTATTCAAAATTTCTCCTTTCCAGGGCTCGTAAGCTTTGAAACGGTGCGAAACAACAGCCTTACCTTCTGTGGCAGTAAGTATTGGATTTGTTAAACCAATCAGTCCTCTAGCTGAGATTTTGAATTCGAGATTTATTCTTTCATTTTTTGATTCAATATTAAGAATATCGCCCTTTCGTTTTGTAACAATTTCTATAACTTTTCCGGAAAATTCTTCTGGAACGTTTACATACAAAAGCTCGACCGGCTCGTGTTTATAACCATCAATTTCCTTGATAACTACCTTTGGTTGACCTAATTGAATTTCATAGCCTTCTCGTCTCATAGTTTCTACCAGAATTGACAAATGGAGGATACCTCTTCCGTAAACCAACAACTTATCCGGCGAATCTGTGTCCTCAACTTTTAAAGCCAAATTCTTTTCTGTCTCTTTGAAAAGTCTGTCTCTTACATGTCTCGAAGTTACATATTTTCCTTCCTTCCCGAAAAATGGTGAATTATTAATCGTAAAAAGCATGCTCATAGTAGGTTCGTCAACCGTGATTGGTTTAAGTGCTTCAGGTGCTTCAAAATCGGTAATGGTATCGCCTATATCAAAATTTTCAAGTCCCATTATTGCAACAATTTCACCCGATTTTACTTCCTTTTTTATTTTCTCTTTGCCCAGCCCTTCGAAACGATAAAGTTCTTTTACAACAGATTTATTTGCCAGACCATTTCTTTGAACAATAGAGACCTGATCGCCCATTTTGATGCTACCCCTGTGAATTCTTCCTACTGCAATTCTGCCGGTATATGAAGAATAATCTAACGAACTTATTTGCAATTGTAAAGTTCCGGGATTAAACTTTGGAGCTTCAAAATGTTCAATTATTGTATCTAACAAAAATGTTACATCATTGGTAGGGTTTTTCCAGTCTGAACCCATCCAACCTTGTTTCGACGAACCATAAACAACGGGATAGTCTAATTGTTCTTCAGTAGCATCTAAGGAAAACATCAACTCAAAAACAAGCTCATTTGTTTCCTCGGGATTACAATTTGGTTTGTCAACTTTGTTTATTACAACAATTGGTTTCAATCCAAGTTGCAATGCCTTTTGCAAAACAAAACGAGTTTGTGGCATAGGTCCTTCAAAAGCATCAACAAGCAGTAAAACACCATCAGCCATGTTTAAAACACGCTCTACTTCGCCACCAAAATCGGAGTGTCCGGGAGTGTCAATAATATTTATTTTTGTTTCTTTATATCTGACCGATACATTTTTTGATAAGATAGTAATTCCTCTTTCGCGTTCCAAATCGTTTGAGTCTAAAATCAAATCTTCAACTTCCTGATTTTCTCTAAACAACTTCACTTGATGTAAAATTCTATCAACCATAGTTGTTTTACCATGATCTACGTGGGCAATGATTGCAATATTTCTTATTTCCATAATGTTCGATATACTTTCAAAAAAATTTGCAAAAGTAATCAAGCAATACAAATGAGAAGAATTTATTTTTATTTTGGCTTATAAGTTGTGCTCAGATTTTGGAATTTTGGTTTTATGTTTTAGACAAAAAGCCTGACATTACTTGAAATATGTAAAGCTAAAATTCAAAAATGAATATTTCAAATTGTGAATTATTTTATTGAAAGGACAAAAAATATTTGCTTATAATTTTATCCGTTTTGTATGAAACTCAAATCCATACTCTTTTAATTCCTCTAAAACCGGTTTATAAAGTTCAGGCAAATTGGGTGGCATTCGTAAACCTATTGCGTTAATTTTACCATCAACAATTAGTCTTGAAGAAATTGCCGTTGGAAGTGCAACAGCTTTCGATATGGCTGTTTCTCCTTCAGGATCTCCTAAAACATTCATAGTAGCAATTCTTTTTTCTTTAACTCCGCTAGCAAATTCTGCAATAATTTCAATATGAATTATTATCATATCTTTTTCGCCGGGAGCATAAGCCATTTTTTCTAACATCCTGTTTAAAAGCACATTTAGATTAGTCCCTTTTTCCAAAGGTATTTGTTTATCATCGAAAAGTCCTAACCATTTCATTCTATGTAAGAAAACTGAATTTCTGTTGATTTCTAAGAATTCTGAAATATTATTTTCTAAATTCTCAGATGACTCCTTGTTTATTAATGAGCTTGTAAATTGTAGAAAGGTTTTGTTTTCGAAATTATTGATTTTTTTATTATCAAATAAACCCAATTTCTCCATATATCTCATATTATTGCAATATCCTGAATATCTCAAAAGTCCGCGATAGAATGAAATATTTTCATCCAAACCGAATGGTTCAATATATTTTTCAACATCCTTATTTGGATAAGTTTCAAAAATGCCAAGATCATCAATCTCAACGAACCAGAAGTTTTCAAAAAGTTTATCTCCGGGAATAAATATCTTTTCTCCGTCCTTAAAATATGCAGCAGCAGTTTGAGCAGCAGTAAAAACTGTTACAGGGTCCCAACTGAATTTATATCCCATCGGATTATTATTTGATTCGAATGCAGGAATTCCACTCCCGTAGGAATTTATACTTAAAATACGACCATTATCTTTTTTAATTTGGTCGATAAGCATCTGGGTTCCAAAATGATCCATTCCCGGAACCTCTCCAAGTTCGTTCAAAATCAGGATTTCTTGCTTTTCAACTTCATTTTTTAATTCCATTAAGGCTGGAACTTCATACGAAGCTGTTACCATATTCTTTTTGTATTTCAAGCAAGATTTGGCAATTATCAGATGTACAGGCTTGGGGACCATGCTGATTACTATATCAGACTTTTTAACAATATTATCAAGTTGTTTGGTGTCGTTGTTTCGCCATTCATAGGCAGTGCACTCCGGTCTGTTCCCCTTTATGTTTATCGCTTTTTCAATAAATTGATCAACTATAATTATTTTGTATTCTTTTTTTTCAATGAAATAATCTACCATTGGTTTTACCATCAATCCGGCTCCAATGATTGTTATAGTTTTAATATCCTTCATTTCTAATGCTTTTTTCTGGTGGTTTTTTAATGAATTGTTATATCTATTACCTTTTACGGGTATTATTTATAAATTATTTGCAATAAATCTATCGGCAAATATTGCATTTTTTTTTGAAAAATTTCTGAAATAAAATTTATAATGATAATGAATATAATGGTTCGGTTTTGATAACTAAAATTGTTCACAAAATTGTCAAAAAAATTGATTTATTAATATTGAAATCTATTTTTCTGATAATCCTGCTTGGTTCAATTGAAGGAAGTATTTATAAAGGGTTGAAATGCTTAAATGTTGTGCAGCGTTTTTTATAGATTATAGAAATTTTGATATCCTTTCAATCTAAGTCCATCTTTCAATTTTTCATCACCTGTCCAAATTTGAAGATCTAAAACAATCGCTAATGCAATAAATGGAGTATCCTTAATGTCAATATCTTTGCATAAATCATAAGCTTTTTGTCGACTATCTATCCCAATAAAATCAGTTGAAACAAATTTCAAACGTTCTATAATTCCATTGAAATACAAATAAAATTCTGATTCTGTAAGTTTTGAATTTTTTATTAACTTGTCTTTATGAGTGTATATCTCAGTTATCAAAAAGTTGGGAGCAAAAAATGTCATATTACTTTCAAGCAAAATATCTCTAATTTTTGAAGCTTTAGCCTGAATAATTCACAAATTTTCGTAACGAAAGTTCAAAATGTGTGTCAGATTTGAACTACCACAGATTTTTATTTTTGAGTAATAGCGAGCTATTTTGATGGAATAAAAATTGAGGACGGTCAATGATGATGTGCA
>JABHKC010000115.1 GCA_018692315.1 Bacteroidota bacterium
ATAGAATCAGTTATTTATGATAAATGTGGTTCATCTGAGTAAAACTAAAAAAATAGCAAGAAAAATAAATTTTAGCCTAAATCATATTTCTCTAAACTTCAGCTACATAAAGAGTTCTTTTTTTTCTTGCGGAATTGCTGGAAAAATCAATTATTTTTTTTCAGACAATTTTCAGATTTTAACTTTGTGAAGCCAACTGTTACTTTTCAATCAGAATTTAGTTGACATACTTGCACATTTTGTCCTCAATTGTAACATCTGAATGTCTATTTGCTTGAATTTTTATTATACTAATTATTTCATCGCTACCATATTCAAAGCAAACTTCATGAATTTGTTTTATTATTTCCATCAACTTGTCATACCTTCCTTCCATAACAGTTTCGAATGGGCATACCTGATGTTTTATTCCTGAATTTTGGATTATCTCAATAGCTTTATCTACTATCGTATAGGAATCTTTATGTTTAGATTTGGGGATAAGCTGCAGGCTTACATTTATTAGATTTTGCATATATGGAAAAAGTATTAATCTTCAATTTCATCTGCCTGAGAATCAGTCTCATCGTCAAATTTGTCATTTTTTTCTTCAAGGAACTTTTTAATTTCATCGTTCGAGAAAACTTTTACATTAGTTACCAAAAAATTTGCTTGTAAAAAATTTCCAAGTTGATTGCACTCTTCCAATGCAGATTTAAAAATAGATTGAATATCGGAACTGATTGGTAATAATGATACGAAAGTTGCATAATTTTCAGGAAAATCAATTTTTTCAATTTCTCCTTCATTATTGTTTATTGCATATTCAAATTCGCTTTTTATTATCTTTTTCTGACTATCGGAAAAACCATTTTCACCTGTAGAAAGAAGAACTACAAAATATCTTAGGTTCAAACCTTTACCACCCAAACCAGTTGAAATAAATACCTGACTTTCGTCCAACAAATCGCTTTCAATTAGCATTCTGCTTTCCTGCAAAGCAATAGTAGCCCAATCTTTCAATTGCGATTCCTCAATTTTTGCAAATTCTTCGATGGCTCGGTAAGCTTCAACATTCTGGTTAATAGCAAGATGAATTAGAATATCTTTTTTTTCTTCATTAGTGATTTTCGATGATAGTAATTTCGCCTTATATTCTTTAATATCAATATCTTTACTTTTTTTCTTTACATTTTTCGATGCCTCAAAATATTCCATTTGTATATTGACATCAATTTGCTCCTGTAAAATATTTAATTTATTTGGGACTTCGTTGAACATCTCGCTCAATTTCCCAAATATACTTTCATCATTCATTAAAATAGTTCTAAATAAGTTATAAAATATCAAAAACTAAAACTGTGCAAATGTAGATTATTTTTGAACATTTTCTAATAAAAGGATTTTGAAAAAGATATAAAGTCTTTTGGGTTTGTAAATAAAAAAATGGTAACTATTCAGTGTGTTTAAAGTGTTGAATTTAGGATTGTTCTGAAATTTATTTTAACCGCAAAGAACGCTAAGTTGTACGCCAAGATCGCTAAGTTATTGAGTATGTTTTCTTTGCGAAACATTGCGCTTTGCATGATGACCTTTGCGTTTAGATTATTTATTTTGTTTTAGTTTAGTATATTACAATTTATTATCAAACACTGATTTGTTACAAAAAATGATATGTGTAAACTAATGATTTATGCCAAATTATACCTAATTATTGGTATTGCTACATTTTTTATAAGATAGTATTTTTGTTTTTTTTAGGAAGAGAAATTTATGAAATTAGCTACATTAAAAAATAGCGAGAAAGGGATTATAACAAAAGTCAGAGGACGCGGTGCTTTCAGGCGTAGAATAATAGAGATGGGTTTTGTTAAAGGCAAGGAGGTTTTGGTAGTGAAATCTGCTCCACTGAAAGACCCAATTGAATATAACATAATGGGCTACGAAGTTTCTCTTAGAAGAAGCGAGGCTAACTTGATAGAAGTAGTTACTTTTGAAGAAGCAAAAGAATTGCTACAAGACAATAAATTTGAAGGTATTGTAAATGGCGAACTATTAAAACATACGGCTAAGGAGAAAAGCAAAATAATTAATGTTGCATTAGTTGGAAATCCAAATTGTGGAAAAACTACTTTGTTTAATAATGCTTCTCATTCGAAAGAACATGTCGGAAATTATAGTGGGGTAACTGTCGATTTAAAATCTGCTAAATTTGAATTGAATGGTTACACTATAAATCTTGTAGATTTGCCAGGAACATACTCACTTACAGCCTATTCACCCGAAGAACTTTATGTTAGAAAATATATTCTGGGCGAGATTCCCGATATTGTAATTAATGTGATTGACGGTTCGAATCTTGAGCGAAACCTGTATTTGACAACCCAACTTATCGACATGGATGTCAAGGTGGTAGCTGCTCTGAATATGTATGACGAACTACAATTGAAAGGTGCAAAATTCGATTACATAAGTCTCGGAAAAATGATTGGAATTCCTTTTGTTCCCACAGTTGGTTCAAAAGGCAAAGGAGTTAAGGAGCTGTTTAGCAAGGTAATTGATGCCTATGAAGACAAAGCAGCCATATTACGACATATTCATATTAATTATGGAAAAGATGTTGAAAATTCTATCAATAATATTCAAAAGGAGATAAATGTTAAAGAAAATTACTTTTTAACTGATAAAATATCCTCACGATTTATTGCAATCAAACTTCTCGAAAAAGATAAAACTTCAAAATTTTCTGTGTCAAGATGTGGAAACCACGATGAAATAGTTTCTGTTTCAGAGCAGGAAATCGAAAAAATCGAAAATCAATTTAGCGAAGATAGTGAGACAGTTATTACAGATGCAAAATACGGTTTCATTGCAGGAGCCCTGAAAGAAACCTATAAAGAAGGCTTCGTAGGCCGCAGAAAAAGAACTGAAATTATTGATACTTTTTTAACACACAAAGTTTTTGGTTTCCCAATTTTTCTCTTTTTTCTATGGCTAATGTTTCAGCTTACTTTTTCTTTAGGGAAATTTCCGATGAATTGGATTGAACAGTTCGTGGGCTTAACAGGTGACACTATTGGAAATATTATGCCAAACGGAGCATTAAAAGATTTATTAATTGATGGAATAATTGGAGGAGTTGGAGGGGTAATTGTTTTTCTTCCGAATATTTTAATTCTTTTTCTTTTCATTTCAGTAATGGAAGATACCGGATATATGTCGCGTGCAGCATTTATTATGGACAAACTTATGCACAAAATTGGATTGCATGGAAAATCCTTCATCCCATTAATTATGGGTTTTGGCTGCAATGTTCCTGCAATTTTGGCAACCCGAACATTAGAAAACAGAAACGACCGGCTACTCACAATGTTGATAAATCCGTTCATGTCATGTAGTGCCAGATTACCTGTTTATATTTTAATTATAGGTGCTTTTTTTCCCGAAAATTCAGGAACAGTTCTATTTAGCATTTACACAATTGGAATTTTTATTGCAATTTTAATGGCTATACTTTTCAAAAAAACTTTGTTTAAATCTTCCGATGTTCCGTTTGTGATGGAACTTCCGCCATATAGAATACCAACTGTAAAAACCAGCCTTAGGCATATGTGGCACAAAGGCTCGCAATACCTTAAAAAAATGGGTGGTGTAATTCTCATTGCATCAATTATTATTTGGGCATTAGGCTATTATCCCAGGAATAGTGAATTGACGACAGAACTTGACACCAAAATTGAGCGAACTTATTCTTCTTTTTTAGACAAGGAAGAAAATACCTTTAATGAAAATGAGATTATTGAAATCCATAGTGAAGGACAAAACACAATTGATTCTTTGCAATTGATCAAAGAAAGTATTCAACAAGAGAATTCGTATATTGGAAAAATCGGCCATTTTATTGAACCGGTTATGAGACCTCTTGGATTTGACTGGAAAATGGGTGTAAGTTTACTTTCAGGTGTTGCAGCAAAAGAAATTGTAGTTAGCACTATGGGAGTTTTGTATCAAGCCGATTCAAATTTGGAACAAAAACTACAAGAAAACATATATTCGAGTGGAGAAAAAACCGGACAAAAAGTTTTTAGTCCAATTGTAGCTTTCGCATTTTTAATGTTCATTTTGCTATATTTTCCTTGTGTAGCAGTAATTGCGGCTATCAAAAAAGAATCTGGTAGCTGGAAATGGGCGGTTTTTATGATTTTTTATACCACAAGTTTAGCATGGTTCGTTTCATTTTTGGTATATCAAATTGGGAGTTTATCAATTTTTAATTGACGATTTAATATAATAATTTTTCAGATATGATTCAAGATATTATCACTCTAATAATAGTTTTTTCTGCAATAAGCTATACTCTGTATAGTCTTTTCTCCATGATTTTTATTAGAGAAAAATCAAATTCAAGGGGTTGTTCGGGCAATTGTTCTGCTTGTTCGTTTAAAAAGATATAAAGCTATGATATGAAATTCATCATATGACTTTGAGTCATATGATGAATAACTTACAGTCTAATCCAAAAATAATTTTGCTTTTTTTACATTGTTACAATTGCTACACTTTTTTTGAATTAATCTATTTTAAGACATCATAGGCATTACTTTCTAAAAGTGAACAAGTGGGCATCGAGCCACGAACTCACCGGCTACTATGCGAAGTTTCCAAACTTCGCTTTCCTCTAACTACTTCATTCAAAATATTCTTGTACATTCTTATCATTATTTGAGTTAAAATTAAACTATATTCTCATAAAACCCAAACTCAAGGTTTACTTTTGTTAACTCTATTTTCAATTATTTCAGGATTTTTACCCGCTTCCTCAGAAATTTCAATCTTGAACATATCGACTATATTTTTTCTTGAATTCCTCGAAAGAGGTAAAATTTGTTTTATTGTTTTCCAAATTATACAATCTCCGTTTTAGTTCCTCATTTTGCTTGATTGAAAGAAGGTCAATATTCACATATTCTTCTTTTCTTTCATTCGCAATTTCGTTTTTATTCAGATTCTTTTGCTTGGCTTCATTCATAATATATCGTACAAAAATATCAATTTCATAGAGCTTGTTTTCAGGAACAAAATCCAGATTATCAATTATTTCCTGTTTTTGCTGTCTAATACTCATAGTTTCAATATTTCAAATTCACTTATCAACAAAGATAGTTAATTTTCTATAATTTAATTTGTCCTATTTCTAAATGAGCATTAAAAAGATTAGATTTTCATCGAATACAACAATTTGGCAAAAACAAAAAATCATAGTTTAAGATTACAAGCAGAATTTACTTCTATGATAATTGTCATATTTATAAATATTTCAATATCTTTGTAATTTTATAAATTAAAGTTGAATTTTGGAATATGATTTTTGATAAAGACATGGTTTTGAGCATCTATAACGGCCTGACCAAAAAAGTAGATTCTGCAAAAAAAACAATAAATAAACCCCTCACATTAACAGAAAAAATTCTCTATTCCCATCTCGAAACTGGTTTCGTAAAAGAGGAATATGAACGAGGAAAATCATATGTAAATTTTAATCCAGACAGAGTTGCAATGCAAGACGCAACTGCCCAGATGGCATTATTGCAATTTATGCAAGCCGGAAAACAAAAAGTTGCTGTACCCTCAACAGTGCATTGCGACCATCTTATTCAAGCAAAAACCGGAGCTACAGAAGATTTGAAGGAAGCCGAAACTCAAAACAATGAAGTTTACGACTTTTTAAAATCTGTATCAAACAAATACGGTATTGGTTTTTGGAAACCCGGAGCCGGAATTATCCATCAAGTAGTTCTCGAAAATTATGCTTTCCCGGGAGGAATGATGATAGGGACAGATTCTCACACAGTGAATGCCGGCGGATTAGGTATGATTGCAATTGGAGTTGGTGGTGCCGATGCTGTGGATGTGATGGTAGGAATGCCATGGGAATTGAAATTTCCAAAGCTTATTGGTATCAAACTTACCGGAAAACTAAATGGCTGGGCTTCAGCAAAAGATGTAATTCTGAAAGTTGCCGGAATTCTCACCGTAAAAGGCGGAACTGGTTGCATAGTGGAATATTTTGGGGAAGGAGCAGAAAATATTTCCTGTACAGGTAAAGGGACAATATGCAATATGGGT
This sequence comes from Bacteroidota bacterium, assembly GCA_018692315.1. Taxonomy (NCBI): domain Bacteria; kingdom Pseudomonadati; phylum Bacteroidota; species Bacteroidota bacterium. The sequence goes on from JABHKC010000115.1 coordinate 6,106, forward strand.
GCAGAAATAGGTGCAACAACCTCAATTTTTGGATACGACAAAAAAATGTCGGAATATTTGAAAGGAACCGAAAGAGAGGAAATTGCAATTGAAGCTGATAAAATTGCCGAATATTTGACAGGTGATAAAGAAGTTTATGAAAATCCAGAATTGCATTTCGATCAAGTAATAGAAATCAATCTATCGGAACTCGAACCACATATCAACGGGCCATTTACACCTGACAAAGCCTGGAAATTGTCGGAATTTGCAAAAGCAGTTAAGGAAAATAATTATCCTGAAAAAATGGAAGTTGGCCTTATTGGTTCATGCACCAATTCTTCTTACGAAGACATGACTCGTGCCGCATCTTTAGCAAAACAAGCAATTGATAAAAATATTGAAGTAAAAGGACAATATATTGTTACACCCGGGTCAGAGCAAGTTAGATATACCATCGAAAGAGACGGTTTAATCGACATTTTTGACAAAATGGGTGGCATAGTTGTAGCTAACGCCTGCGGACCATGTATTGGGCAATGGGCAAGAGAAGGTGCTGAAAAGCAAAAACCAAATTCCATCATGACTTCCTTCAACAGAAACTTTGTGAAACGAAATGATGGCAACCCAAACACTTATGCTTTTGTAGCTTCACCTGAGATTGTTACGGCATTTTCTATTGCAGGAGATTTAACATTTAATCCTATAAATGATTATTTGACTGACAAAAATGGAGAAAAAGTAAAGCTAAAAGAGCCTCAAGGTCTGGAACTTCCAATAAAAGGATTTGCTGTTGAAGACAATGGATATGTTGCACCAATAAAGGATGGTTCGAAAATAGAAGTGGTTGTAAAAAATGACTCTGAAAGATTGCAATTGCTCAAACCATTTGATAAATGGGATGGAAACGATTATAAAGACCTTAAACTTTTAATCAAAGCAAAAGGAAAATGCACTACAGACCATATTTCTATGGCAGGGCCATGGCTACGCTTTCGTGGACATCTCGACAATATATCGAACAATATGCTTATTGGAGCTATAAATTATTTTAACGAAAAACAAAATTCAGTAAAAAATCAAACTAATGGCGAATTTGCCGCAGTTCCGGATGTTGCAAGAGCTTATAAATCGGCAAAAATCAGCTCATTAGTTATTGGAGATGAAAACTACGGCGAAGGCTCGTCTCGCGAACATGCAGCAATGGAACCTCGTCATCTTGGAGTAAAAGTAGTAGTGGTAAGATCTTTTGCAAGAATTCATGAGACAAATCTGAAAAAGCAAGGAATACTGGCTCTTACTTTTTCCAAGAAGGAAGATTACGGTAAAATTCAAGAAAATGACAGTTTTGATATTGAAGGTCTGACTGATTTTTCTGAAAATATGCCATTGAAAATGATAATTAATCATTCAGATGGAACAAAAGACACTATTGTTGTAAATCATTCTTATAATAAAAATCAAATAGAATGGTTCAAAAATGGTTCGGCATTAAATTTAATTAAAAAAAGAAATAAAAACTAAATAATTATTTAATATGAAAGGAGAAAAAATAACAATAAAAGACGGAAAATTATCAGTACCAAACTTTCCTGTATTACCATTTATTGAAGGCGATGGAACCGGTCCGGACATTTGGGCAGCTTCGCAAAAAGTATTCGATGCCGCAGTAGAAAAAGCATATAAAGGAGATAAAAAAATAGTGTGGAAAGAAGTTTTTGCCGGCGAAAACTCGTTTAACAGAAATGGCGAATGGCTTCCACAAGAAACATTAGATGCTTTCAAAGAATATCTTGTTGGGATAAAAGGACCTTTGACTACCCCTATCGGTGGCGGAATTTCTTCACTAAATGTTGCCCTACGTCAAAAACTCGATTTATATGTTTGTTTAAGACCTGTTCAATATATTGATGGAGTTCCTTCGCCTGTAAAGAAACCAGAAGATGTGAATATGGTTATTTTCCGTGAAAACACAGAAGATATTTATGCAGGAATTGAATGGCAAAATGGTTCGGCAGAAGTAAAAAAAGTTATTGAATTTTTGCAAAAACAAATGGGAGTTACAAATATCCGTTTTCCTGAAACATCGGGAATTGGAGTAAAACCAATTTCGAGCGAAGGAACCAAAAGACTTGTAAATGCTGCCATAGAATATGCCATAGAAGAAAATAGAAAATCGGTTACCTTAGTGCATAAAGGTAATATAATGAAATTTACTGAAGGAGCGTTCAAAAGTTGGGGATTTGAAATTGCTAAGGAAAAATATAGAGACCAAATTGTTACCGAACGCGAAAGTTGGATAATTGGCAATAAAGATCACAATCCGGAGCTTAGCATTGAGGAAAATGCAAAATTGGTTGATCCCGGATATTTTATGATGACCGATGAACAAAAAAAGGAAAAGTGCGATGAAGTTGAGGAAGTTTTAAATCTATATCCGACACACGGTAACGGAAAATGGAAAAACAAGTTGATGATAAAAGATGCAATAGCAGATATTACTCTACAGCAGGTACTTACTCGTGCTGCAGAATTTGACGTTGTCGCTACAATGAATTTAAATGGCGATTATCTTTCCGATGCACTTGCGGCTCAGGTAGGAGGAATAGGAATTGCTCCGGGTGCAAATATCAACTATGAAACGGGACATGCAATTTTTGAAGCAACACATGGCACAGCTCCAAAATATGCAGGCTTAGATAAAGTGAATCCGGGCTCGGTAATTTTATCAGGTAATATGATGTTTAAATATATGGGTTGGCAAGAAGCTCACGATTTGATTTGGAACGCCCTTGTGAAAACTATTGAGCAAAAACGAGTAACTTACGATTATCATAGAATGATGGAAAATGCTGAATTGCTAAAATGTTCTGAATTTGCCGATGCGATAATTGAAAATATGTAGTGAGATAGTTATGAATTATTAATTATGAATTTCATATTAATCACGAAGAATAATAAATAATAAATAATAAATAAAAATGACCACATTAAAAGAAAAATTATTTGAAAAAATAGAAACATGGCGACCAAGAACCAAGTCGTTAATAAAAGATTATGGAGATATTGTTGTTGATAATATCACCATCAGTCAAATTATTGGAGGAATGCGTGGTGTTAAAAGCCTTGTTACCGATATTTCATATCTCGATCCAAACGAAGGAATCAGATATAGAGGCTATACTTTACCAGAAGTTTTCAAGAAATTGCCTAAACCAAAAGACTCCGAAATTCCTTATGTAGAAGGATTATTTCATTTACTATTAACTGGCGATATTCCTACAGATGAAGAAGTAAACGATTTGGTTGATGAATTTAGTAAACGAAGAATTGTTCCAAGATATATCTACGAAGTAATAGATTCATTTCCTTGTTGCAGTCATCCGATGACAGTTTTTTCAACAGCAGTTGCCACTCTGAATAGAGAATCCTTTTTTACTAAAAAGTATAATGCAGGGATAAATAAATTAGATTATTGGAATCCTACATATGAGGATGCTTTAAATCTTTTGGCCAAGTTGCCCGAAATTGCATCCTATATTTACAATAAACTTTATAGAGATGAAAAACGCATTATTTCTAATCCTAATTTAGATTTTGGTGGAAATTTTGCTCATATGATGGGTAAAGAAAAACCCTATGACGATGTTGCACGATTAACATTTATTCTTCATAGCGATCACGAAAGTGGAAATGTAAGTGCTCATACAGGTCATTTAGTTGCAAGTTCGCTGGCAGATGTTTATTTGTCAATTTCGGCAATGTTGAATGGATTGGCAGGACCATTGCATGGATTAGCAAATCAGGAAGTTCTACGCTGGATTCAGGATTTAAAGGAAAAGATGGGTGGTGAAGTTCCGAACGAAGACGAGATGAAACAATTTGTTTGGGATACCTTAAATTCAGGTCAGGTGATTCCCGGATATGGCCATGCAGTTTTGAGAAAAACCGACCCAAGATATTCGCTACAAAGAGAATTTAGCCTGAAATATTTAAAAGATGATGTTCTTTTCAAATATGTTGATATGCTATATAAAGTTGTTCCACCAATCTTGAGAGAGCACGGAAAGGCAAAAAATCCATGGCCAAATGTTGATGCACAATCGGGAATTTTACAATGGCATTATGGTATTACAGAATACGATTTTTATACTGTACTTTTCGGTGTTGGCCGCTCAATAGGAATTCTTGCAAATATTATTTGGGACAGAGCTTTAGGTTATTCTCTTGAACGACCAAAATCTTTAACTACCAGTATGCTTGAGAAAATTGCTAAAGACAGCAAAAAGTAAAAAATTTCAATAACAAAATTGGCTTGCTGAGAATTAATACGTTTTCTGCAAGCTATTTTTTAGCTTTTAATTTATTACAAATAGAAATCTCAAACTATTTTCCCAATATGTACTTCGATATCATTTCCAAAAGTAATTCTTTATTAATTGGTTTTGAAACATAATCGTTGCAACCTGCTGCAATTGCATTTTCTCTGTCGCCTGTAAGACAATAAGCTGTTTGTGCAATTATAATAATTTCCTTGTTAAACTTTCTGATTTCTTGTGTAGCTTTAAGTCCGTCAATATCCGGCATTCTAATATCCATCAGAACTATATCAAAATCGCTATTACTCCTACAGGTTTCAATTGCTTCTCTTCCGCTTGTAACAAAATGTAAATCGCTGCAAATATTTCTCAAAATTGTTTTTAAATACAAAGTACTAACCTCCTCGTCCTCAGCAATAAGGACTTTTAAACTTTCAGCTTTCAAATCAATCAACTCGCTTGCCTTTTTTTTCGGACGCTCAACAATTTTTTCAATTGTTTTCTTTTGATATGGTATTGTAAACATAAATTTCGACCATCCCTCTTTACCAATTTTTTTGTTTTCTTCTTCAGACTCTAACCAAATTTTTCCACCTAACATATCCACATATGCTTTCGAAATTGCTAAGCCAAGTCCTGAGCCCTCATATACTTGCCAATCTTCAATATCTGCCTGTTCAAAACGATTGAATATAGCTTCTTGTCTATTTTTGGGTATTCCAATTCCTGTATCTTTTACAAAAAATTCTATAAAGTTCTTTTTCAAGGTATATCCAAAGGTGATTTTACCCTTATCGGTATATTTAATTGCATTTTTAATTAGATTAGTTAGTATGCCATGAAGTTTATCATTGTCGGTCAAAATAGTAGCCTGATTGTTGGAAAGTGCAAGTGCAAAAAATAAGGACAATCCTTTCGATTTTGCATCGGGATTAAAAAACTGATTCAGCTCGTCCATTAATAAATTTATTGAAGTTTCTGTTTTTACTAACTTCATTTGCCCTGCATCAAGTTTCGAAATATCAATTATGTCGTTAATTGTATTTAAAAGACGATTGCTACTTTTATTAATAATTTTCGAGTATTCACTTTTATCTGAAGCACTAATACTTGGTTGGTTAAGTAGCTCTATAAAACCAATAATTCCATTCATAGGAGTGCGAATTTCATGGCTCATATTGGCAAGGAATGCACTTTTAAGCCGCTCACTTTCTAAGGCTTTTTCAAGAGCTATCTTTAATTCTTTTTCTGTTTTTTTTCTATAAGTAATATCCTGTGCTATCCCTTCAATTTTTACTAATTGTCCTTCATCGTCAAAAGTAGGCTCATTTACACCAAAAATATACCTTATCTCATCATTTGGCCGAATTATTCTATATTCTAATGATATTCCATTTCCACTTTCAGTAGCTTCATCTATTTTAGTTTTTAATTGTTCAGAATCTTCAGGATGAACATATTTGAAACTATCATCAACAGTAAAACTATTTCCATTTATATTAGGATCAAGCCCATAAATACGTAACAATTCGTCGCTCCAATAAACAAGACCAGATTTTATATCATACTCATAATTACCAACATGTGCAATTTGCTGAGCATATCTATGTCTTCTTTCACTTTCAACAAGATTTTGTTCAGCTTTTTTTCTTTGGGAAATATCCCTCAAGGCAGTTAAACGGATAGGTTTGTTATTATAATGCATCATTCGAGCTTGTATTTCACAAGGAAAAGTTGAACCGTCCTTTCTTACTGCAGTTACATAATAAGCTTGTTCGTATCCCGACAACATATTTTGTTTTACTTTTTCCCTGTCATAAGGAGTAATCCAATCAGTGCCAGGTTTATTAAGAGCTTCCTCCATTGAATATCCAAACAGTTTTTCTGCACTCTTGTTTTGCCCTATACACAATCCTTTATCAGATATGAATATACCTTCAAATGTTGCATCAGATAATAATTGATATAGCGCTTCGCTTTCTTGTAAAGCTTTTTGACTGGCTTCAAGTTGTTGGTGCGAAGCTCTTAACTGTTGTTCGCTTGATATTAATTCATTTATAGTTTCTTGCAGTTGATCTTCTGCCTGCTTTCGTCTTGTAATATCTATGAGGGTTCCGGTCATTCTGATTGGATTTGATCTCTTATCCCATTCTACAACTTTTCCTTTGTCAAGAACCCAAATCCAAGCACCATTTTTGTGCTTCATCCGAACTTCACATTCATAAAAGTCTATTTCTTTAGCAAAAAGTTTTTCTAACAATTCTTTCGATTTTTTCTGATCATTTGGATGACTCAATCTTTCCCAGGTTTTTATGCTTACCGGCTCAAGTTCTTCAAGTTTATATCCAAAAATTTGTGCCCATCTTTCGTTATAAACCATTTTCCCTGTTTGAACATACCAATCCCAAAGTCCTGCATTCGTACCTTGAATTGCAAGATCTAATCTTTCTCTACTTTCCTTCAAATCCCTCTCTGCTTGTATTCTTTCAGTTACATCTCTGCTAACTGCTATAAGCTTATTTCCTGCAAGATTAACCATACTTTGCATATTCTTCCATCTGCCATCTTTGTTTCTAAAACGAAATTCAATTGATTCCTGAACAGTTGTTTCGCCACGGAATAAGATTTGATTTATCTTCATCTGAAGATATTTCTTCAGCAAAGGAAATAGTTTTACCTTATCATTAGGATGAATAAAATCAAAAAAAGATTTACCCATCAATTCTTCCGGCTCGTAACCATGCATAGATTTTGCAGAATAACTAGCATATAGATATTTTGCTTTTAAATCGAATGTACATATTGCTATAGTATCGCTGGTATTTTCAGCAATCATTCTGTATTTTTCCTCGCTTTCTCTTAATGTTTCCTCCGACAGTTTTTGCTCTGTTTGGTCAGTGCAGATACCAATCCAATATGCTGGTAAGCCATCTTCATCAAGTACAGGTAAAGCTTTATCTTTCCAATGTCTCCATAAACCATCTTTAGTTTTTATCCTATAATCATAATGTATCGGGTCCTTCAATCTTCTATGATCTTCCACCGCATCTTTCATACGTATAGCATCTTCAGGATGAATTAGCTTTAACCATGCTTTAATAGTTTGAGAAATTTCCCCCTTTTCAAATCCCAGCATACTATCTATATCACCATACCATTTTAATTCATCATTTCTAATATTCCATTCATAGATTAAATCATAGGCTACTTTCCCAGCGAGACGCAAACGATTTTCACTTTCCCTTAATGAACTTTCCATTTGTTTCTGTTTAGTTACTTCACGAGAAACTACAACTGAACCATTAAATTTTTTATCAATAAATATTGGGGACAAGTTCATAGAAAACCATTTGTGTCCAATAGGAAGATCCAGGGAGTATTCAATATTAGCCAATTCGCCAATTTCGTTTTTAGCAAATGCCTGATTAAATAATTCGCTTACATTTGAAGGTAATATATCGCAAGGTTTTTTACCTATAAAAATTTCAGGTTTTATATAAAGATATTTCGGATCATGAGTATGATAAGATGTAAAACGACCGGCAGTATCAAATACAAAAAGAAGGTCTGACATTGATGAAAGTATTCCTTTGAATTTACTTTCTGATTTTTGGAGTTCTCGCTGAGACTTCTTAAGTTTTGTAATATCCCTACTAACTCCCAGAACAGAAACTATATCACCATTTTTGTCGAACACCGGATTTAGAGAAGTATTTATCCAAATAGTTCTATCAGTTGCCGGCATTATGGATTCAAAAGTTTCTGCTCTTTTGCTTTTAAATACCATTTGAATGCTCCGTTCATAATTATTTGCCACGCTTTTAGGGAATAGGTCTGAAATATTTTTCCCTTGTATTTCTTCCACAGTTTTACCCAAAGTACCGGCTGCTACACGATTCACTGATAAAACTTTCCCATTATTATTTATTAAGAATATTAAGTCGGAGGAATATTCAATCAAGGTTTTATATTTCTCTTCACTTTCCTTTAAATTACGGTTAGTCGTTTTTAATTGTTGTTCGCTGACTGATAGGTTTTCGTATGCAGCAATTAGTTTTTTTTCAGCACTTTCTGAGGCAGCAAGTTTCTGTTTAAGAATTTCATTTTCTTTCAAAAGTTGCTCTCGTGTAAGTTCAATATTTTCCATTTTATAATTCTTTCTAAAATTCTTTACTTACAAATATCCTATTTAAAGTATTCACAAAAATTGTTCAATCTACTAAAAAAATCATCAAACAAATAATATAGACCTTAAAGTTTCATTATTTGAATATTTCTGCTTACAGGAATCCTTTAAAACAAACATAACTACCAATTTTTAATTAATTTTTTCATTACAGCAAATATAAAGAAATTGCTTTTAGTGCAATTATAAATTATTGAGTCAAAACAAAATCATACTGAAAGCATTTATTATTGAGAGCTTCTAAAAATAGAAAAATTCAAGGTGTAATAAATTTATGAACCACAGTTTACTGATGTAAATGCGATGTGTTGAGCTTGTCGATACAAAGATTTTAATCCCGATAACTATCGGAAGAAACAACGAAGAAGATTGCATTTATAGAAGTTCACTACATTTATTTTGTTTTCTTAACAAAAAAAACCTGACAAGATAAACTTGTCAGGTTTTTTATTCAGATAAAATATTGTGAAGTTTGTCTGAAGGGTGAATATCCAAAAATACTATTCAACATTCATAATACGAGTATCAGAAAAATCTCCACAATTTAATCTATAAAAATACACTCCTGAAGAGAGGTTTTTCTTATCATAAACAATCGTATGTTTTCCATGAGAATAATTCTTTTCTTCGATAGACTCAATTTTTTCACCTAAAATGCTAAATAATTCAATTTCAACAAAAGCCTTTTCGGGAAGATAAAAACTTATTTCGGTAGTTTTGGAAAATGGATTTGGCACATTTTGGAAGAGTTTTGCAATTGATAATTGATAATTGATAATTGATAATTTTTTAGCAATTGAAATTTTATTGGTTTCATAAAACTTATCTCCTTCAATCCATGATACTATTTGCAAACTTTGCTCTTCGCCGGCAGTCCACAGTTTTATCAGAAATTCTTCATTTGACTTTTGTCCATCAGTTTCCTGCGAAAGTTCGTCGTCGCCCCAGATTGTAATTGCAAGGTTTTCGCCGGTATAAACACCGGCTCCAACCAACAATCCGTTTTGCGAGAAAATACCTATCTCAGAACCAATTTCAGGTTTAATATCCCAAGTCTGATTTGGAATCATCAAACTCATATTATTTCCAGTGATTTTCACATTTTTATAATGCTTAGGTTTAGGAATTTCGATATTCGATTTTGATGTATTCGCTGTATTTGCAGGATAAAATAAAGTAGCAGAATTGCTCATTTTTATTTGATAGCCTTCGCCGGGATACATATAATCAATAAGGTTAACTCCAAAAATAGGCCAATACATCTGTCCGTAATCATCTTTCACAATAATAATATCGTTTACAATAGAACTTAAAGCATCTGCTACAGACATTGGTGTAATACGCAAATAAGCAATATAACTCCAACCTTGCTGAATATTTATCGGTGTAATTTCCGGTGGATTATAAAAACCAGTAACTATCATTGTATCTAACTGATTCATTTTTATCCAATATCCTTCTTTGAAATTAAAATCGCCTATATCATTAATTCCATACGATGGCCAATAAGTTGTACCTATATAGTTTTTCATTAAATATACATTTGTCGAAACATTTGCAAACATGCTGTCGCAATTTGTATTCTCCGGCTCCAAATATGTAGATATCATGCTCCAGCCAAAGTCTAATGGAATATCTTGCTGATTTATTGAATCTACTGCATAGCTTAACTCACTCATACAGATATTGTTATCTGATAGTGTTAGCTCATAAATGCCGGCCGATAGGTTTGCAATATTTTGGCTGGTTTCGCTATTGCTCCATAAGAACTGGTAAGGCATAACACCGCCCGAAACGGTTAAATCTATTGCTCCCACACTGATTGCAGCCGGTGTGTTGATTATGCTTTCGGTAACAACAATTTCATTGGGTTCGATTAGAGTAAATGTTGTGTCGGTGCTACATCCCTGCATATCCTGAACCGTAAGGTAGTAGTTTCCGGCTGCGAGGTTTATAGGTGCATAATTTGGAAACGGTGTTGCCCAGATATACATAAATGGCGAAGTGCCACCACTTGTCGAAACTGAAATTTCACCACTATTGTTGTCAAAGCAAGATAGATGAGTAATATTTGCAGATATTTGCATTTCGGCAAGTATGTCTATTTGAGTAGTTGGTGTTGAAATACTTACTCCATCAGAAACTTCTAACATGAATATTGTATTTGCAGTAATGATAGCTTGCAGAACAGAACTTGTGTCTTGCTGAATTAGAGTATTTCCTGCATACCAACTATATGTATTATTTCCTGTTCCGTTTTCGGTATGGGCAGTGAGTGTTACATTTGTTCCGCTGCAAACTAAGGAATCGGAAACAGTTATCCAAGCATTAAGTGCCGGACTACCAAACTGTAGCGAACAGGAATTATTATACGGATTGTATTCCTGAGGTGAAACATTCACAATTTCGACATATATTTCTCCAAGTGCAGTAGTTGCCGTCCACGAAACAAAAATTGGGTTTGCAAGACTCGAATTTGCACCTATGAAAACCGGAGAAGAGCCAATATACAAGGTGTCGAAATTATTTATAGAAAATACATTCACGGTAGCCGAACCTGCTTCGTTTCCAATATTTATAATTTTTGGATAAATCATAACAAAGCTGCCTACATTCGGGTTAGGATTCGATATGCTTACACAAGGGCTTTCGAAAGTAAAATCGGGTGCTAAACCTACAATAAGTGCACGTGTAGCCTGGTTGTTTGCAACATAATCCTCCGGTACAAAATTAGCATTGTCAAGAGATACAGTTATATTATCTACACCGATAGTATCGGGAACAAACACATCTGTACATGCTACCGAAGAATCTTCATAAGCTATCAATCCCGAAACATAAACCGAATCGCCAAGGGTTTGACCGTTTACACTAAAGTGAACGAAAAACGGACCTGCATCAACATTTCCAATGTTCACAAAAGAGCTTGTAATAGCAACAGTATCGCCCGGATCTGGATTTATTATGCTTGGCGAAATATGTGAAGAAAGAACCTCAAGGTCGGCAAAATGCTCCTGAACAAAAACATAAATTATATGTGAATTGTTCGATTCGTTTCGTTCGCAAATAATTGAAGAATCCGGTGGAATGAAATCGACTTTCACCTCAATTTCGTGATTTCCGGGAAGTAGAAACTCATGGTCGAAGGAGCTTAAAACCTGACCGCCAGATGTTATAACCGGAACTACATCAGTGCCAATAAATACACCATCGGAAAAATAGGAAACCGAAATATTATTGTTTGTAAAGTTTCCGTTATTTTTCACATAAGTTTTAGCATTTAACGAGCTTCCCAAATCTACATTTATTCTATTATAGTAGCTGTTCCATGGATAATATTTCATAGCAAATAAATCGTTGCCAATCTCTTTCACAGAATAATTGTTCGACTCGTTAAGTTCGTAAACAGTTTCTGCGGCATCTGCCCAAACGGAAATTGTTTGCGGGCATTCGGTTCTTGCAAAAGTTCCTGACTGAACAAATTGGCTATCGTAGGCAAGCAAACTATCTATCCAAACAGAATCTGAAATAAAAGTTGAGTTGTTGTAAAATACTACAAAAAATCCATAAGCATCACTATCGCCGGTATTTGAAATTGTAGCCTGAACAGACATCAAAGCTCCTATGGCGGTGTTTACATTTGAAACATTTATATTCGAGGCACTCAGTTCAGGATAAGACTGTTCGATGTATATACTTTCGGTGAGCTCCTGATTGGCTTCGTTGGTTTCAAAAATATTGTCATTATTATCAACTGTAATTTTTATAAAATGATAACCCGAAGCATAAAAACTATTACTAAACGAAATGGTATTCTGCGACAAGCCTGAAACAGCTCCAAGATTTAGAATTGCCAGTGTATCGCCGGTAGTAATATCTTCTATCAATGCAGTTGTAGCTGCCGCTGAAACGCATTGTAGATTATTAATCTTAAATTGGATATTTACGGATTGTCCAATGTAGGGCGAATTGTCGCTAAATAGAATATCGGTAGGTGCCAAATCCGGAACCGGTGGATAAATATATTTGCTTTTTTTCAGATAATTGTTCGATTCGTTCGATTCGGAAACAAGGTTAGTATGGTCTATTGAAACTGCAAAAGATTTGGTTCCGCTCGTAGCAAATGTCATGCTTTTATTTATCGACATACTTTGGCCGGCGGCAAGATTATTTACCCATAAACTATCGCTAATTGTATCGTTTACATAATAATAAACCCAGAAATTGCTTGCAGCAAGATTTCCTGAGTTTGTAAAATGTCCACTTATAGACACAGGATTTCCTGCCACTGAACATCCACTATTCCAATTCAGCCATTGATAGTCTATTCTGAGGTCAACAAACTGATAGACAGGACCTGTTGGAGAACTCGGATAAGGATCGACAGTGAAATATTCGTAGCCAGATTGTCCGTTTAAAGTATAATCTGTAGCTGTAGAACTAATCGAATAATTGTCCGGCGAGTAAGGAGCCGAGAAATATAAATCGAAATAACCGCCAACAGTAGAGTATGTTGTAATTACCTGTCCTGATGGTATTGTCATTTGGATTGTTGCACCTTCGCAAGGCTGATTTCCGCCAAGCGAATCGTAAGTTATCTGACCGAAATAATGTATGCTTGCTCCTGTTCCGGCATCAACATTCGTTGGTGTGATTCCGGTGGAAACAAACAGAATTTGCGGAAGCGGAACATTTCCTACAGTTATTGGGCGAATTGCCATATTGTTCAATTCATTGTCTTCAACTATTGTTTCAAGCGGATCTACTATAACTTTCACAGGAAAATAGTCCCAATATGCAAAATAGTGCTGTATGGCAACTGAAGTTGAAGTTTGCGGCTGAATTGCGGAAATCATTGTACTATCAACGATTGTATCTTTAATGATAAACCAAACTTTCACGTCTTCGGCAAGATAATCTGTGTAGTTGTGAATATTTGCAGTGATAGTAATTTGCTCTCCCATATCTGGCGACGAGTTAGAAAAATTTATATCATTTGCAAAAATACTCAAATCAAGAAAATCGTTACTAACCATTGGATTCGACACATAGCTTGTATTGCTTGCAGTTGCTATATTTCCGAGCGAATCGTAGGCAAAATACTTATAACCGTGATTTCCAAGACTCAATTGCGTGAAATAGACATAAGTTTTCCCATCTGTAAAATCCTGGTCGTTAGGGTCTTCTTCCGAAAGGCTGATAATTTCGTCCATAGGGTCGATAAAATCACCATCGTTATTGTTGTCAATTTTCAGTTTTGGATAGCTTGCCATTGGCGGATTATTATCAAGATCGGAATAAATAATCTGATATTGGAAATAAGTTCCCGACGCTCCTATTGTTGGCGAAACTCCCGAGGTTCCGTTAAAAGGAGAAGCCTGATTGAACGATATATCCGGTGCCTGCGATTGCAAGTAAGCCCAAGCCAGTAGCGAAACATAATTAGTATTTCCAGAAGCATCTGTAAAACCAAGTTCTGCTGAATGCTGCCCAATTTGGCTTGTATTAAAATTAATATCAATTTGTTGGGATGCACCGCTTGCAAGGGTCAAACTGCATGCAGAAACTGTAAATGCTGAATCGCTGATAATGCAATCGGCGATATCAACCGGTAAAGTGCCCGTATTGTTTATTGTGCAAGTTGTTGAACTCCCGGTGTTTATGTCAACATAGCCCAAGTTGGTATTGTTACAAATCAATTCCCAACTTGAAACTGCTTCTAAACCTTGCCCTGTAAGTGAAATGTCGGAACATGGTGTATAGCTGTCAGTTACGATATTCAGAATTTCAGAAAATGCTGTATCATATGAAGGACTAAAAGCCACTTCAATTGTGAGACTTTGCCAGCTCGGTATAACTCCTGCAAATGGGGTGAGGATACTAAAAGCATTTCCCGTAATATCCATTGAAACAACCTGCATAGGCGAATTTCCAATATTACTTAGCGTGAACGAAGAGGTATCTGTTAATCCTTCTGCAATACTATTAAAACTTATAGAGTTGCTTGAAATATCGCATTGAGGGCATTCATTCAAAAATTCGCTTGGAATAATAATTGGCGAATTGCTTAAATCATTGCTGTGAATTTCTATATTGCCGGAGAAATTGCCTGCAAATGCACTTTCAAAATAAACATCTATAGCAATAGTATTCCCAGAGGCTACTGAAACATTTGGATTTGTAACATGAAGCCAGGCAAAGGATTCAATAACATTTACATTTAAAATGCCGCTTCCTGAATTGCTTATAAAAATAGTGTCGTAAACAATATCGCCACAATTTGCTGTATGCGACAAACTATCTGTTTGTACAGAAATAGTTGGGAACGAAACAGGTTCGTCTATTGTGAAATTAGCAGTTGCTGTACAATTTGAAGCATCTGAAATTGTTACAGAATAGTTTCCTGCAACTACATTTTGCAAATTCTGACTTGAAGAACCATCGCTCCAAATGAAACTATACGGTAAAGTACCTCCGGAAACCGAAAGATTTACAGCACCGGAAGCAGTTCCCGGATAAATTACATCTGTTACGGCAGAATTTATTATTAGAGGTGCGGGCGAGTATATTGCAAAATAAACTTCAACACTGCAATTGTTTGCATCGTTTACGCTGACTTGGTAAGTCCCTGATGATAAATTATTTATCGAACTTGTGCTTTGCCCAATAGACCACATATAATTGTAGGGAGCTGTGCCACCACTCACATTTAAAGCAATGCTTCCGTCGTTTGCACCGCTGCAACTAATGTCGGAAATAACTTCATTTAATGACAATTGAGCAGGATCGCTTAAATAGTAAGTCGCTATAGTTTGGCAGGAATTTAAATCGGTTACTGTTACATAATAGTTCCCGGCAGACAACCCACTGATTGTTTGATTGTTATTTCCAATATTCCAACTATAGTTGTAAGGTGAGTTTCCACCGTTAGCACTAATGGAAATGCTACCGTCTGAACCGGCGGGACAAAGTGGTGAAACTAAGGTTTCGGTAACATTTATCTGATTTCCCTCGAAAATTTCGACATTTCCAGTGGCTGCACAACCCGTTTGGTCGCTTGCTGTTACAGTATAGACACCTGCAGAAATATTATTCAAATCTTCGGAATTGCTACCTGTGTTCCATTGATAGACGTATGGAGCAGTTCCGCCCGAAGCAGAAAGATTTATTGCTCCTGAAGAACCGCCATAACAAAACACATCGAAAGTTGCAAAGTCGAGATCCATAGAATCGCCGACAGTTACAGTAAAAACTTCTGAATTTGTACATTGCCCATCGAAATAACTATATGAAATATCGAAAGTTCCTTCTCCGTTCAATGTTGGATTATATGTATTTCCATTAATACCATCACCGGTAAATAAACCACCTGCCGGCATACCTGTAAGTGTTACAGTAGGAGCATTGAAACAGTAAGCCGAATCAAGACCAAGAATGCTAACATTTGTGGTTTGCGAAACATTTGTAGTTTGGCTTGTGCTGTTTGAACATCCGTTTGCATCGATAAATGAATATGTAATTGTATGAAAACCAAGACCTGCCGTGTATGGAACAAAGGCATCGTTAGACAATCCGTTTCCGTTGAAAACTCCACCTGCCGGACTTCCAGTCAATGAATAGTAGGTGGCTGATAGACAATAATTTGTATCTAATCCTGCGAAACTAACCGTAGGCAGGGGATTAATAGTAATCAGAATTTCGTCGCTCGATTGGCAACCATTTACATCGCTTACAGTTACACTGTACAATCCTGTAGAACTGGCTGTTATTAATGGATTTATTGAACCTGTATTCCAATAATAATTTATGAAAGTTCCATTGTTTGCCGACAGAGCCTCAACTGTAACAGGTGTTCCACAAGTAGTGGTATCGCTTGGCAGGCTTACAAAAATTGTGTTTGAGTTTTGAACATCGAGCTGGCAGGCTATTTCAAATTGTGGTGTCAAAGCATCGTTTGTGGCAATAGTTATATTTCCTGAATAAATGCCTGTTGCAAGATTCGTTGCATCGAAATTTATATCGAAAACCACCGAATCGCCTGAGGATAGCGATGAGCCAATATTAGAAACCGTAAGCCACGATAAATTTTCGCTGACCGTATAGTTCAAAATTCCCTGTCCTTCATTTTTCAGAATTAGTGTTTGGTTGAGCTGATCGTCGCAGTTCACTGCAATAGCATCGAGGTTGTCTGCCGAAATGGTTACATTAGGAATACCAAGCCCGAAACCGTGTAAAGAAACTTCTACATATTGGTCATTATTATAAATTTTTAGAGTGTCAAAATAATGAGTAATAAGCCCGGGTGTGAACAATACATCTTTATTTGATGATTGTCCAGGCAATATATAAAATGGAGATTGGCTTACTGCATACCATGGATTTGTTGTTCTTAAACTATCGACAAAAAGGGTGTCGCAACCAATGTTTGCTAAAGTTGCATATAAATAGCCGGTAGTATTCAGATTTATTGAATCGAATTCTAAACTTGGAGTTAAAACCGAAATTGTAGGGGCACCAATAACATCCATCGAAACTGTAAACATATGAGTTGTGTTTAGCGGGTCGTTGGTATTTAATAATATTTGAGTGCTATATGAGCCAACATTCATTGCATTTGCATCGAAACCAAAATCAATAACTATTGAATCGCCAATAGGAACAATTCCCATATCCGGCGATGCGCTTAGCCACGGTACAGTAAGATTACTAAAATTGAAATCTAATTCGCCAATTCCAGTATTATAAATAGTGAATTCAGAAACTGTTGAATTTTCGCAGTTTACGTTTGCTGCAATCGAATTTTGATTGTAACCTACAATAGGTGCTCCGGTAGAAACTCCTTGCAAATTAATGGTATGAACTCCATCATTGGTTGATAACACTAATTCATCTGAATAAACCTGGGCATTTTCCGGAATAAAATCTATCGTTAAATCATATTGACTGAAAGGCTGAATTGTCAATGAGTTTACATATGCCCAAAAGTCTGACAGAGTGTTGCTTACACTGTAAATTTCTAATGTATTGCACCCATTGTTGAAAATTGTGAGTGTTTGCATGTCGCTCATCCATTGCATAGTCTGGTCGAAATAAACCGTATCAGTAGAAAATGAAATTTGTGGATTTCCGAACAGGTACAAATTACAATAAATTGAACTTGAAGGATTTTGTGGGTCGTTTGTAGAAATAATAATTTCTGCCTGATAGTTTCCGGCTATCAATCCTGCTGTGTTCACAATTAAAGTCATTTGTGAAGTGTCGCCTGCAAAAACAGTATTCTGTGCATTTTGCAATTGCAGCCATGAAGGAATACTGCCGGTATTCATAACTGTATAGCTTAAGCCACCTTGCCCAAAATTGTAAATTTCAACTGCCAAAGTATCAGTAGAATTGCAGTTTTGCAGAGTTGTGCTAAGGCTGGTCGAAGAATAGCCAACCACAGGTGCACCATCGGAAATTCCTGAAAGTACTATAAAAGTATCTGTTGCATTGTTGAACAAATATAAGGTATCGACAAATTGCCCCGAGCTTGTAGGACTAAAACTAACGCTAATTTGTTCCGAACTAAATGGTTCAATAAACAAGGAATTGTTGCCGGCAGAAAATTCAGCCAAGGAATTCGCAATATTTGTAATAACCAAAGTATCGCAACCCGTATTTTCTATAGTGAAACTTTGCTGCGAGCTTGTCCATTGTGTTACATTCCCGAAGTCGAGAGAAGTATCAATCAATGCAATTTCCGGTGAACCATAAACATTTAAATTAATTGGGATTGAGATTTGGGGGTTTAAGGGGTCGTTGGAATTTATAATTACATTGGCTGAGTAGTTTCCACTTTCGAGATTAAGAGAATTGAACGATAGATCAATTTGCTGGTTTTGATTTTGTGGAATAATACCAGTATTCGGAATAATATCAACTATATTGTTATTAATAATTGGTGCAGTTGAGTAAATTGTTGTTGTATTGCCGTATGCTACTCCATTGTTTCCATTGCCAGATAAATCTTCCCAAGGATTTTGTCCATTAAAATTATAATAAGCAACCAGACCTGATTCGTTTCCTGTTAAGGATGTGTTCATTGAAGATTGGATTTCTTGTTGAGATCTTGCATAATTCCAAATTCGTATTTCATCAATCTGTCCTGAAAACGATTCTGGATCATTAATTCCATATCCACCAATTTGAATTTTATTGATAATTTCTACGACATTATTTACAGAGCCATCAAAAATTCCATTAACATAATACTGCAATAAACCATTTGAAGAACAGGTTGCGACAACATGTGTCCAAACATTAGAAGGAATGGATGATGTAGCTCCTGGTTGTGGCCAATAGCCAAGCACACTACCAGAAGTTGTGGGACAAATATAAAGAGCCTGATCGCTACCCGTATAAGTTTGAATAATAGCACGGTAATCACTTTGAGTCCCATCATCTTTAATCCATGCTTCTAATGACCATGCAGTAAGATTTCCTGAATATGGAGTGTTAATATAATCCCCACTTCCATCAAAACTTGCAGCCTGCCCTGAAGAATTATTTTGATTCCCCAAACTTTCAATCTCATACTCCAAATCGCCACTACCATTATTATAAATTGTGATAGGAACTGTGGCTGAATCGTCGCATGAAATATAAACGTCTATTGAGTCGGGCACAACAGAAATTGCTGGTGCTCCGAGACAAATTCCAGATAAGCAAATAGTTGAATTGCCAATATTTGTTTGAATCAACAAAGTGTCATTAAAAGTGCCACCCGAAATAGGCGAATATGTTACAGAAAACTGCTCAATTTGGTTTTGTGCAATTGTGTATCCTGTTCCCGAAAGTTGGAAAATTGTATCGGCATTTGTTATCGAACTAACATATAAGGTATCGCAACCGGTGTTTTCGATTGTAAAATTTATTGTAGTATCGGTGTTTTGCATTAGGCTTCCAAAATTGAGACAAGTATCGGATAATAGAATTTGAGCCGGCGAATTGTCAATAATGGCTATTGCCGAAACCAAATTGCTTGCACAAACCGATTGATTTCCATTTATTGTGAGTGTAAAATCGTCAATAGCCCATTGGTCATAATAATTTCCAGAGTGATCTATTTGACGTAAACGGAAACTAGTGGAAGCTGTTTGAGCCCCGACTGGCATATTTTCTGAAATATATGTAAAACTGCTAAATGCTTCTGTATCATAAATACTTATAGTTGTCCAACTTGAGCCATTATTTGTTGAATACTCTAATGCAATGTCTTCTCCACTATCAGCATTTTCACAGGTTGAACCACCTCCGGTACCAATTAATAGGTAGAACTCAATGCTACCTCCAAGAGTAAAATCAAAGTTGTTTGATTGAACTAATCGTGTTCCACTTGAAGTAAAATGAAGAGCATTTCCGCTCATAGCACCACAAGTAGTATTATTTGAAGCATTGCTTGAACTTGCCCAAATTGAAGAATTCAGACCCGAATTAAAATCATCAGTCAAAGTAATTGAACTTGGATAGAGAGCCTCAACATAAAAAGTATCGTTGTCGAAAAGTACCGGACTAGTGTAGTTTGCACCGGAATGAAGTAGTGTTCCGCCGGGGAAATCGTACCAGTTGTAAATACCCGATGAGCCTGAAACAAATAAATCGACAGAACCGCTTCCGCAAAGGTAACCATCGGTAGCTGTAGGGTCTGGGGGCGATAAGCTTACCATTGTAGTATCGCTGTAGCTATTCATACAACCCATCGTATCGTAATAGAGATAATAAATATTGTATGTTCCTATTCCCGACAAATTTGGATTGAAAGTATTGCCGCTAATGCCTTGTCCGTTGAAAGTTCCGCCGGCGGGAATCCCTGTCAAAATACTTGGTGCATCGCTGCCACAATATTCTGGCTGCAAACCTGTGAAACTAACCACCGGTCCTACGTATGTAGAAACAATTAAAGTATCGGTGCAGCCATATTGGTCGGTATAGCTGTATGAAATATCAACTGCTCCGGCTGCAACCATTCCGGGATAAAAAATATTGCCATTTATTCCGTCTCCTGTAAAAGTACCACTGTCGGGCGTGGCAAACAGAGAGTCGGGCAAACCGTTTGTTGCACAATAGTACGAGTCTAATCCACTCACAGAAAGTGTAGGATATGAATAATTGAAAATCTCGATACTGTCGGTTGCCAAACAGCCGTTTTGATTGCTCACTTCTACCCAATAAATTCCGGCAAGCGAAACATCAATAGTTTGTGTTGTGTCGCTGGTGTTCCAGAGATATATCATTCCGGGATTTCCAGCATCAAGAGTTGCTGAATTATTAAAACATAAATTTTGGTCTGCACCTAAATCAACTATTGGATTTTGGTGAATAGTTAAATCTACAATCACCACACTATCGCAGCCGTTTGCTGTGATTAGTGTGTCGTAATAAATTCCGCTCGAACTTGCCAAAACTCCACTAAAATAAACTTGCTCCGATTCACAAATTTCCATTGAAAGATTGCTGACATTGTAGCAAGAGTCTGTTAGGTTTGCTTGGACTATTAGTTGGGAAATTCCGGTGCCTTCGTTATAGAGGGCTTGGATTTCTGCTTCAGAGAGGGCTCTGTTGTAGATGCGGATGTCGTCGATCTTACCGTTGAAATAAAACGGGAGTCCATTAAAACTACCACCACCAATCCTGACTGGGTCATTACCTGATGCTAATAATCCAGAGGTGCTAATTAAGTTGTCCAATTGACCATCTATATATAATGAAAGGTTTGCTCCGTCCCAATGTTGAGTAATAAAGAACCATTTATTTTCAATTAGATTAGAATTAGAAGGAAAAGCATATTGATTGTTAGTCCATACATGTGCAAAAATTTGACCAGCTGACGACGATCCTATAACCCATTGTCTATTTTGAGTTTCACCATCTTTACTAACCAAATCGCCATACCAAGCATCTGCATTAACCCAAAGACAAATCGTATGAGAATTTTGCTCAAATCTATAGTCTTCTTGTATTGAAATATAATCATCTTCACCATCAAAACTATAAGCAGAATTTGGATTTCCAAATCTGTCTGTAGAAAGTGTTGGCCCATAGTTTATTGTTCCATGTAAGATTCCATCATTTGGAATCGAATCACCACTCTCATCATTTGCATCTCCATTAAACGGATAATAAGCCACGAGCCCAGAATCTAAGTTTAGAGTTTCTGTGGCATCGCTCGAAATGTTAAGCGTGTCGGTATAATTTCCAATTGCATTATTTTGGTTTAAAATAATTGGAATTTCTAATGAGTCGCCTGCGGGTACCGAAATACCCTGCGGGTTTTGAAAACCCGCAGGGTATGCTCCCATTATAAACGGTTCTTCCAAACCAAACAAACTGTCAATTGTTAGGTTGCAGTTTCCTGTATTAATAAGGTATGCCGAAAGAGTGTCGTATGCCTGCATAATATCAAGAGTTCCAAAGTTTATGGTGTCGGGGCTGAGGCTTAGGATTGGGGTGCATGGTTCTGTAACTTCAAAACTATCAGAAACTATGCAGCCGTTTGCATCGGTAATATCGACAAAATATGTTCCGGCAAGTAAGCCGCTAATATCTTCGGTGGTTCCGCTGGAATTCCATACATATATATAAGGTGTGGTTCCGCCGGAAATTGATATATCAATTGCTCCATCATTTGTTCCCATAGAAGAAACATCAGTAATAGTTGCATAAATTGTTGGCAAAGAATTCACTGTTAAAGTTAATGTTACTGTAGAATCGCAAGCATTTGCAGCAGTGAAAACTTCAGTATAAATTCCTGTTACAGAAAGCATTTGTGTACCGAAAATGTATGATTCGCCATCGCAAATCGAAGCCGATATTGTGTTTGTTATTTCGATTGGTTCAGTGATATTAAATGATAAAACTTCATTCTGATTTCCATTAGTTCCAACGGCTACAAGGCTCTCTAATCCACTCATTCCGTTTACAACAAACACAGAATCACTAATAAATGGAAAACCTGACAGAATATAAGTTGCATTTGCATCGTAAGTGCTTCCTGTCGATGCTTGCCAGATTCGCCATTTAAACAATTCCCCAGTAGCAAAGCCATCGTTGCCGGTATCAACACCCCAGGCTGTTATAGCATCCATATTACCTGTCCATTGAATGTATCCTCCACATGTCAAATCTCCTGTATTTTGCTCATAGAAAACACCAATATAATCTCCGTTTTGTAATGGTTGACCATCAATTAACAGTGAAACAGTAGGTTGCACCATTATTATGTGATTTGTTCCGGTAACATTATAATTCCAATCGAAAATGCCCGAAGTATTCCCTCCATTATCATCACCTACTGTTACAGAATAATTTCCGGCAAGTAATCCTGAGAGATCTTCTGTTGTTGCTCCGATTGACCATGAATATGTGTATGGTGGGTTGCCTCCTGAGATTGTTAGGTCGATTGCTCCGTCAGCACCGCCATTACAGCTTAGGTTGGATTGAGTATAACTAACTGAAAGTTGAGGAGAATTAACTGTGATATAATCCACCATCACCAAAGTGTCACTACTATTTCCATCAGAAACAATCAACGAAATTGTATATAATCCGTCAGTTTGGTAAATATGCGAAGGATTTTGCACGGTATCAGTTGTTCCATCACCAAAATCCCATAGCCAAGTTGTTGGGTTTCCGGTTGATAGGTCGGAGAATTGGATTGTGTCGTTTGGAGTAGTGAGTGTGTCGGAGGTGGTGAAGTTGGCTGTGAGTGGATCGTATAAAATTCCAGTTTGAGAAGTAAAATAGACATTATCCAATCTAACTTTTCCTCCTTCACTATCATTTTCGTTTCCATGTCTGTAAACTAAAGCTTTTACTGCAAGAGTTTGTCCGGAATATGCCGATACATCATACCATACATCTTCATAATTTGTTTGGCTGTTCTGCCAAGAATATGAATCGGGCGATTCTTCTAAAACATTATTCCCAAGTAGTATTTGAGAATAATTATTATGGTAACCATCATATTCATGAAGCTGCCTCTTCATATGTAGAAAAACCGGAGCTGATGGAATCTGTATTGGAGTAGAAGATAATGTAGTAGTTCCTTGTTCTCCTTGAGACCAAGCGGTCAAATGAGCATTTCTATTTCCGGTTTCATATTCTTCAATGCTTGCAATTCCATTTCCTGTTAGTTGCCAATTTACTAAATCTGGATATTGTTCAAAGTTGAAATTTGGAACAAGAATACTACTTGCTCCAACAAAGATATAATCCACCATAACCAAAGTATCGCTACTTGTGCCGTCAGAAACTACCAATGAAACTGAATAAGTCCCGGCTGTTTGATAAATATGCATTGGGTTTTGGGTAGTGTCTGTAGTTCCATCGCCAAAATCCCAAAGCCAAGCTGTTGCGTTTCCTGTTGATAGGTCGGTAAATTGGATTGTGTCGCCTAATGTTAAAGAGGTATCGGATGCAGTGAAGTTGGCCACGAGTGATGGAGCAATTCCAGATAACACTTCAATATAATTTGTTTTAACATGAGTATCAGAAATCTCACCTTCATCAATAAACAATGAAACAGTGTAAACGCCAGTTGTTTGATATATATGGCTTGGGTTTTGAATTGTGGATGTATTTCCATCGCCAAAATTCCATGACCATAAATAGTATGGACCTGTTGAGAGATCAGTAAAAAAAATAGTATCTCCCAATACAATTGAGGTATCGGAAGCTGTAAAATTTGCTTGAACGTACTGTGCCTTTAATTCATTCCACAGCCCCAAAAAAGCCACTGTCATTGTCAAAAAAAGCAATGTTTTTCTCATAATTTAAATCTTTAATAATTATTAATGAATTTGTTTATCGAAATTTTAATCTTGTTCTTAGTTTTATGATTTGCTTTAGATTGATTTACAAAAAGAATTGAAGCTATACCATTATTCAGATATCGTGTTGAATTTAATACAATTTGGTTTCTATTTCTGTTAATTAATCTATTCATAATTTATGTTTCAAATCCTTGCTATGGCTTATATTTGATTTGCTAATATGCATAAGATTTTTGAACTATTCAAAAAAAAGATGCTCAATATCTGCAATTGTTAAAATAGTGTTTTTATGTCTTTATATTTTAATAGTTTAGATAATATGTTCTTTTTGCAAATTTTCCTATGACTTAAAAAATGCACCTTGTTTTCGATATATTGAAGGTTTTAATCCTGTGATTTTTTCGAAATTTGAACGAAAAGTATTCACTGAATTATATCCAACTGCTACGCCAACTGCTTCAATTTTTAGATTTGATTCGGTAAGCAAGATTTTAGCTTCCATAATTCTATAATAATTTATAAACTGATTGATAGTTTTTCCACTATATTTTTTTATTGAGTCAAACAAATATTTACGGTTGGTTTCCATTATTTTTGCTAATTCATCAATATTCAAACTATCTTTTTTAAAAATATTGTCTTTCTCAAATTTTTCAATTACTTTATCAAACAGTTCTTTTAATACTTCGTTCTCATTATTTTCTGTAGAGTTTTGATAAGTATCATCAATTGAAATAGTAGTTTTGTATTGATTTTCTATTTCAAGATTCTTTTTATATAGTGCCTTATATGCCTTATTTTTCTGCTTATATTGCCAATAAATTAATATCAGAAGAAAAATAACAACAATCAGTGCTATTATCACATTAAACAATATTCTTTCTTTCTTAGATATCTCAGCTTGTTGAAGCTTTATCATGTTTTGCTTCTCTTTTGTTTCATATTCGACTTGCAAATTTGCAATTCGCTTATTCATATCCTCATTCAGAAGAGTATCTCTAAGTTTGTTGTAGGCATTTGTATAATCAAAAGCTTCTTTGTAGTTTTCTAAATAATAATTGAAATTTGCAAGATTTTTCAGATTATCTTTTATCAATGGTCTATTTCCCACTTTTTTGTTTATTTCAATTGCCTGTTTTAAATAAAATATTGCTTCATCGTACTTTTCTTGTTTCGATAATAATGTGCCCAAATTATTTAAGTTTACCGCAACCTGACCAGTTCGGCCAATTCTTTTATTAATAGCCATTGCCTCTTTATGAAGCTGCAAAGCTTTATCGTACTGCTTATTAGATGTTGCAACTAAGGCTAAACCATTGAGGGAGATTACCAAATAATCAGGTGCATCTATATTTTGAAGAATATTGTATGCCAGGCTGAAATAGAAAGAAGAGGAGTCAATATTATTTAGTTTATAATAGGTACTACCTAACTCATTATAATCTACAGCAATATACATAGAGTTGCCAGACTGTTTATCCATTTCCAAAACTAATCGGGTATATCTTATTGACTCTTCATAATTTCCCATTGTGTAATACAAACTGCCTAAAGTGGAATAACAATCTGCAATAGAATTCAAATTGTTTGATTCTTTAGCATGTCGCAGTGCATTTAAATTATGTTCTATTGAAATTTCAAAATTGCCTAGCCTGTTGTTGCATGTGCCTAAAAAGATATAGCAATTAACAATTCCACTAGTGTCAGATACTTGCTTGTTGAAAAAAAGTGCAGTATCAGCATATAAAATGGAAGAATCAATCTTTCCTACATACAAAAGGCAACCACTAATTGCTAGTGAAACTTCAGCTATTTTATTTTTTTCATGCAGTGCTGGTAGCACCTTTTGATAAATTGGTAAAGCCTTCGAATACTGACGTTTGGTATATAAACTATCTGCTTTGCTCAATAATTGTTGGCTTGAATTGTCAATTGCCATTGTATCATAAGCAGTAGCAATGAAAATTAATAAAATAATAATATGTACGATTCTTGTTTTCATATGTGTAGTTTTGATTTAGAATTTTGTAACTTATGTTGTTTCGTGTATTAAAATTTCGGGATACTGAGATATGGATGTCCAAAATGTGTTGTAGAATATACTAACCTTTGAGCTGATGCAGGAAACAACCAGATAAAGGATGAATCAATAAATGAAAATACATTTTTCAAATTGCTAATAGTTTCTGAATTTATATTTATCATATTTGAGTATTCTTTTTCTTTTTCCAAATCGAAATTCATATATTCCCGAATTATTTTTACGAAATTTGGATTTTTTTCATTGGCTTGAACTGTCAGTAAGTTAACTGTTAAACTGTCAATTTTTGTCTCAGAGTACGAAAATGACATAAAATAAATTGAAATAGCAATAACTAAAAATATTCTTCTCATTTGCGATAATTATGTTTTAGTGTTCATTAAATATTTTTTTGTCGTAAAGATAATAACTCATTATTGTACTCCAATACTTTTTTGATATTTTTCTAAAAAAGAATCTGCCTAAGTAAATTGTAATCTCAAAATTTTTGTATTTTTGAAATAAATTATGATGGTAGAAAATATTGTACATAGAGATGCTGTGCTGCTGGGAATAAATAATTATTCACAAAAACGGATGATTCATTATTTTCTCTTAGATAAATTTAATTCCTTTAGTGTAAATAAAAAAATATGACAGTCTGAATATTTTAATGAAAAACAAAAAAACATATCACGAAAGCGCAAAATTGCATGTAACGGGTACCGCAAAGTATATTGATGATATAGAAACTGATAACAGAATTATCCGGGGTTTTGTTTTTAAAAGTGAATTTGCTCATGCAAAAATATTATCATTCGACCTATCGGAAGCCAAAAAAGTAAAAGGAGTTCATGCAATTGTAAGTTACAAGGACATTCCTGGAGAAAATCAAATGGGTCCTGTAATTCATGACGAGGAAGTGCTTGCAAGCCAAAAAGTTGGTTTTATTGGACAGGCTATATTTCTAATTGCTGCTGAAAATGAAGAAATTGCAAACGAAGCAAAAAGCTTAATAATAATCGAATTTGAACCATTGAAGCCAGTTATTACTATAGAACAAGCAATAGAATGTGGCGATTTTTTTCAGGAAGAAAGAAAAATTGAATGCGGCAATTTCGAGGAGGCTTATCATAAATCGCAAAATAAGATTGAAGGAAGATTTAAGACTGGAGCCCAGGAACATTGGTATCTCGAAACTCAGGTTTGTCTTGCCTTGCCTGGGGAAGGAGATGAGATTAAAATATTTAGCTCTACTCAAAATCCCACTGAAACCCAGTGCATTATTGCTGAAGTTTTGAATATCTCAAATAAAGATATTGAAGTTGAAAACAGGCGGCTTGGCGGAGCGTTCGGAGGTAAAGAGACTCAGGCAAATCATATTGCAAGCTGGACGGCATTATTGTGTAAAACAACGAAACGTCCTGTTAAAATGCGGCTTCAGCGAAAAGAAGACCAAATCATGACAGGAAAACGTCATCCTTTTTTGATAAACTACAAAGCTGCTTTTGAAAGCAATGGAGAAATTACAGCCATGTCGAGCGAGCTGAATTCTAACTGGGGATATTCCTGTGATTTGTCGATGGCAATTTTAGAACGTGCAATGTTACATTCCGAAAACTGTTACTACATCCCTAACGCAAGAATAATAGGAAAAGCATGGAAAACAAACCTTCCTCCAAACACAGCTTTTAGAGGATTTGGAGCACCTCAGGCTATTGCAGCAATTGAATTAATTATTGATAAAATTGCACGTTATTTGAAAATAGATGCTGCAATAGTCAGAGAAAGAAATTTTTATGGAATAGAAAATGAAAAAACTACTCCCTATGGACAAATATTTACGAATAGCGTTATAAACTTAATTTATACAGAGTTGTCAGAATCTTCAGATTATTTCAACAGGCGAAAACACATAAATGAATTTAATAACAAAAACGAATTTGTGAAAAAGGGGATGGCAATAAGTCCGGTAAAGTTTGGAATTTCGTTTACAACTGCTTTTCTTAATCAAGCAGGTGCTTTGGTAAATATTTATAAGGATGGTTCTGTTATAGTAAATCACGGCGGAGTAGAAATGGGGCAAGGGCTACATACAAAAATTCAACAAATTGCTGCAAACGAATTAGGGATTCAATTAGACAATATTAAAGTAAGTCCGACTAACACTTCTAAAGTTCCAAACAGCTCGCCTACAGCGGCTTCCTCCAGCACCGACCTTAACGGGATGGCAGTAAAAATTGCCATAGATAAATTAAAAAATAGAATTGCAAAAGTAGTGATTGAACTATTTAATAAGGAAAATGAAGGGACAAAATATTTATTCGAGAATTTAATTTTTAAACACGATTTCATTTATGATGCTTTAGATACTAAAAAGAAAATCTCGTTTAAAAATGCTGTCTTGAAAACATATTTAAACAGAGAAAGTTTGAGTGCCACAGGATTTTATAAAACACCCGGAATCGATTTTGACAGGAAGTCTGGCAAAGGAAATCCGTTTTTCTATTTTGCTCAGGGAATGTCAATCTCCGAAGTTTTGCTCGACACACTCACTGGCAATTGTAAAATTCTGCAAACCGACATTTTACACGATGCAGGAAAATCTATAAATATTGAAATAGATAAAGGACAAATAGTTGGCGGTTTTCTTCAAGGAGTGGGCTGGTGTACTACCGAAGAATGCAAATGGGATAGCTCAGGAAATTTATTAAATAACTCTCCTGAAACATACAAAATTCCAACAACAGACGATATTCCGGAAAAATTGATAGTAAATTTCTACGAAAATTCGAAAAACGAAAATACAATTCGTCAGAGCAAAGCAATTGGAGAACCTCCATTTATGTTAGGCTTGTCGGTCTGGCTTGCACTAAAAGATGCAATTTCGGCGGTTGGAAATCATATAATCGAACCTGATTATTTCTTACCCGCAACTAATGAAAATATTTTATTGTCGATAAAAAAACTAAAAGCAAACCTATAATTCCAGAAACTCTCTGAACGTATATGACGCAAAAAATTAAAATGGTTGTAACTGACCTTGACGGGACTTTACATAATGACAAAAACAAACTAAGCGACACAGATTTTTTCACATTAAAAGAACTAAATCAAAGGAAAATAATTAGAGTTGTAGCAACCGGAAGATCTCTGTTTTCTTTTGAAAAAGTATGCATGCCGGATTTTCCTATTGATTTTCTAATTTTTTCGTCGGGATGCGGTATTTACGATTGGAACAATAAAAATTTAATTAGTGAAAATCATATTCCAAAGCAATCTGTTCTGTTAATTGCAAACGAATTGAAATCGCAAAATTTGAGTTTTATGATTCATTCGAATATTCCGGAAAATCATAAATTTTGTTATTACATCGGAAACGATAACAAAAATTCTGATTTTTATAATCGTATTAAACTTTATGATGGTCATACAAAGGAAATTGGAGACGACTTCAAAGAAATTGGAGATGCTTGCCAATTTGTTGCTATTACTGAAGAAATTCCACAAATTCTTAGCAAAGTTGAAAGATATTTGTCGCAATTTAAAGTGGTCCGCACTACTTCGCCATTAGATGGAAAATCTATGTGGATCGAAATTTTTCCGAAAAAAGTATCAAAGGGGGATGCCGTTTTAAACTTATGCAAAAAATTGGAATTTTCTACAGATTTTGTGCTTGGAATAGGTAACGACTATAACGATATTGATTTGTTAAAAACTACGGGCTATAGTTTTGTTGTAGAAAATGCCCCCGCTGTATTGAAAGAAAAATATATAGTTACTTCCAGCAACAATAATAGTGGCTTTAGCGAAGCCGTAAAACATTTTTTCGATTTATAAAGAATATCAAATTTTCTGTTGCCTTTTAGCTTTTTCCCAATTCACAGATTGTTTTCCCATGAGATATTTTATAGCTCCTTGAATAATTGAAAAATTCATGACGAAAAAATAATATGGAATAAAAAGTATTTTAAGCCGTAACTTTTTATTAGAAAATATCCAACCCAAGAGAGTAAATAAATAAAATACCATTTGCAAAAGCAGAAGAATGGTATAAATATCAGCAAAATCAAATTTCTTTAAATAAACAATTGCCACATTCAAAGGAAGTAAAATAATCATCGACAAAGGGCAAATCGTCCATCGAAGCACTTTATGTGAAATATATTGGAAACTCAGGATTTTATATTTGAAAGGGTTGAGAAGTTCCGGTAATCGGAAAATAGTTTGCAAAGAGCCGGCAGCAATTCGAACTTTTCGTTTCAATTCTTCTTTCACATTTAGGCTGGCAGTCTCAATTGCATATGCTTCAGGATTGTATTGAACTGTGTAACCTTGTTTGGCAATTCTTAGCGAAATAATAAAATCGTCTAATAAAGTGTCCTTCTCCACTTCCTCGAACAAACAGGTACGAATTGCAAAAAGTTCGCCAGCTGCACCAACCACCGAATTAAACTCTGCTTCAATTTTTTTGAGTGCCGATTCGTATTTCCAATAAAATCCTTCGCCCGAACCGCTTGCTCCATCATAAACTTCTTTGTAAATTCTTTTTTCGCCGGCAACACAACCAACTTTTTTATCGTGAAAAAGGTTTGCTATAATTCTAATACTGCTTTTCGAAAGGTTAGTATTGCAATCAGAAAAAACCACAATTGGAGTTTTAACAAATTTCATCCCACGATTCATTGCAGCAATTTTCCCATTTCGTTCTGACAAATGAAACAATTCAATATT
The DNA here is from genome assembly GCA_018692315.1 of Bacteroidota bacterium. Taxonomy (NCBI): domain Bacteria; kingdom Pseudomonadati; phylum Bacteroidota; species Bacteroidota bacterium. The sequence continues at coordinate 37,153 of JABHKC010000115.1, forward strand.
TTCATATTTCGCCAAAATTTTCTCAGAACCATCATTCGATCCATCGGTAATCCAAACATGCTTTAACTTTCCTTTCGGATAATCTAAATCGAAAGAATTTTTTAGTTTTTCTTCAATATAATCTTTCTCGTTATAGGCTGCAATTATTAAAGTAATTTCTGGCAAATCGGAATCCGCCAATTCCTGAACATTACTATTCCTTTTTGAAAACACTTTTTTGATTTTTACTATAAAAAACAAAATCAGACCATATGCTATATAGGAATAGAATATGCTAAACAACAATACGAAAAAAACAATTTCTAAAAATTTCATTCGATATTTTAGTTTTGATTTTCAAATTTCTGATTGATAATTTCTTTATAGAAATCAATTAATTTGGCAGATTGATTTGTGTTGTCGAAATTGGTTCTTATTAAATCGATAGCCTTCTCCCCTACTCTTTCACATAATGTTTCATTTCCCGACAATTCTAAAATAGTTTGAATAAATTCATCGGGAGTATTTGCCAGAAAAATGTCTTTTTTGTGAGTACTATTTATTCCTTCTGTACCTATATTAGTAGAAATAATAGTTTTCCCAAGAGCCATACCTTCAATAATTTTAATGCGCATTCCGCTACCCGAAAGTAGTGGTACTATCATAACAGATTTTGAATTCATAAAATCATAAGCATCAGGCACTTCTCCCAAATATATTACATTTTTTTGCAAAGAAATAATTTTGAACAACCAGTCAGGAGCATTTCTTCCGGCAATATGAAATTTCAGTTCGCCATTTTTTTGCAAAACCTTGTTCCATACATTTTTAAAAAACCATTGCAAACCTTCCTGATTTGGAGCCCAATCTAAAGCACCAATATGAAAAAATGATGGGAATTTGGCTTTTTTGCTACTTCTTTTAATATCATAAATATCAAATCCGGTCTGGCTCACATGAACCGGTTTATTGTTTCCGAATGTCTGAAAGAATTTTGCATCATGTTCAGTAATTGGAACAATGGCATCGTAGCTATTCAAAATATTTTGTTTTAGTTTTTTTATTCTTTTTGATAAAAAAAGAAGATATTTTTTTCTTAAAATATTTTTTTCGTTACTGGCCACTCTTTCCCAAATCTGATGCTCAATGTTGTGAGCTCTAAGAACAATTATTCCATCCGAAAATTTTCGAATAATTGGAATATACAAAGTCATATAAAGACCTTCGAGCTGTATGACATCATATTTTTCTATTTGCAATAATTCAACAAGTTTTTCTTCGAAATTCTTATCTATGAATCTTTCAGCACTATATGGGAGTTTCGAAAAAAGAATATTTTTAATAGCAGCCATTTTCGTAATTGGAGCTTCAACATAAATTCCAAGAATTTTGACTAACTTTTTAACATTTTCCGGCAAGTCAGACAAGTCGTAGAAATGTTTTGAAGTATTCATCGCCAAGATTGTTGAACTATGGCCAAGCTTTGCAAAACCCTTTGCCAGATTTAAAGTTGCAATTGCACCGCCATCAATTGGAGGATATGGAACTTTATTTGAAAGTTGGATTATCTTCATTTATCATTTTTTCAAAAAAAGCTGCAATTAAGCAAAAAATGGTTTTCATAAGATAAAATTCAGGCAAAAGATTTACATTATTATTTACACTATTAAGCGAAAACATTAGTTACTCGATTTTTTGTTCTTTAACTTAATTATTCTTTTGAAGAAATTCATATATGTATCAATATTCAAAACGGCAGAATCTGTTGTAGCTTTATAAGTTAGAAAAATTCCAAGAGGCAACAATATCACCGAAGATAGCCACATTCCTTGATATGAAGGTAATATGCCTTCGCGAACAAATTTTTCTCCGGTAATAGAAATTATATAATATAAAAGAAAGAACAGAACAGAAACAACCATTGGCATTCCGAGACCTCCTTTACGGATGATAGCTCCCAATGGAGCTCCAATAAAAAACAGCACCAAACAAGCAAAGGATAATGAGAACTTTCGATGCCATTCAATCAGATGCCTGTTAATCCACTTTGCTCGGTTGTGCAAATCTTTTTTCGATGAAACTATGTAAGAATTAGTGGATCGAGCATAATTTAATGCCAAATCTATTGCCTTTTTCTTTTTTTCATATTCTAAAGATTCAAAAACACTATCTATATCAAAACTTTTGTCGTATAGTTGAATTGTATCCAACATAATATTTGAAGTATCAGGATTTCGTTTATCTCTATTTGGTATAATTTTAAAATAATTCGATTTCAAAATGTTAGTATAAAAAAGTTCTTGCCTATTTTCTCTAGTAATTTTTAAAGAATCAACTGCAGTTGATAGCTGCCCGAGATTTAACATTTGATAATGCTTTTTGAATAGGTTTTCATCGGTTCGTGTAAGGTCAAATCCTTTAAGTCTGAACATTAAAGTTTGTTCCTCGAATGTTTCCCGTCTCTGTGGATGCTTTTTATCTGCATTTCTAACATTTTTTTCTATTTGCTCTTCATAACTTTTTCCGCTATATAGCTGCAATACAAGAAATCTACTGTCGGGTGTAACCTTCATATATCCCGAATCGGCAATAGTTGTGTTAATATTTCCTTTATGCTCTTTAAGATGATTGTATATCATAATATCATAAAGAGTATTATTCTGTTTGTTTTTTTCACCTATTTTTATGGAGTAGTTGTCAATTCCATTAAAAAATACTCCTTCTTTGATATTCAATTCGGGACGCAATTGCCGGACATCCCAAAGTAACGAACTCATTTTCAAATTTGTATATGGAATTATATGATTCGAGAAATAGAACGCTCCGATACTCATAATAACCGATAATACTATAATTGGCAACAAAATTCTTTGAAGGGAAATTCCTGAAGACTTCAGTGCTGTCAATTCGTTGTACTCTCCTAAACTACCAAAAGTCATGATAGATGCTAACAAAACTGCCAGAGGAAGAGCCATTGGGACAAGCCATGTTGAAACATATAACAACAGCTTTGCAATTATATACCATTCTAAACCTTTTCCAACCAATTCGTCAATATATTTCCAAAGCCACTGCATTAATAACACAAATAAAGCAATGAAAAAGGTCAGAATTAGTGGCCCCAGATATGATTGTAATATAAATTTATGAAGCTTTTTCACTCAAATTAATATAGTTGTTGTTTTACGGAACTTATCATTTTTTGAATTTGAATATATGCAAAAAATTAATATATATTAAGTGAAAAAGCTATAATTTCATGAAGCAGAAAATTCAAATTATTATAATATATTTTTCAAAATAGTTTGATAATGTTTGTGTGTTTTATCTACTAAAAATTATTTTGAAGATACTTTGAATATTTAAAAACTAAATAATAAATAATTGACCTCCATCAGTTTAAGAATATTACAAACCTATGGTGCGTTTTAGATTTCCTATTTGTTTTGTCCAAAGTTCAATTGCATCTGCTTTTTCGTCTTCTTCGGCAAAATCTGTTATGAGTAATGCAACATCGCGTGTTAGCTCATCAATATTTATTTTAAACTCAAAAAATGAATCTTCTTCTTCATCGTCTAACCATTTAAATCGAACATACTTATTATCTTTTTTCAGAAGCAATTCTGCTTGTTGCTCAGATCCATCCCAAATAAATGTAAAGATTTTTCCTTGAAGGTTTACATCGTCGGCAAACCATTCGGATAAACCTCCGGGCGAACTTAAACGATAAAACAACACTTTTGGGGAAGTATTTATTGTAAATTCAATTGTATATTGTTCTAAACTCATAATCAAATTTTTAATATTGACAATATTTAATTGTTGCAATATATTAATTTTTATTCAATAAAAAAATGCCACGTATTGGTTTTAACAAAATATTACTTTAATTATTGTAGTAAATAAAAATATTTAATTTGGCTAAAACTTCCAACTTTGAAATATCAGTCTATTAAGGAACTATTTCGCATAATTTACAGAGCGGGTTTCCCTAATTACGGTAATTTTTATTTGCCCGGGATAGGTCATCTCAGTTTGGATTTTTTTTGCAATATCATAAGAAAGTGTATCTGATTCTTTATCGCTAATTTTATCGCTACCGACTATGACTCTAAGTTCTCTACCAGCTTGAATTGCATAGGTTTTCATAACACCTGGGTATGAAAGAGCCAATTCTTCAAGATCTTTCAATCGTTTAATGTACGAATCTACAACTTCTCTTCTTGCTCCGGGTCTTGCTCCTGATATGGCATCGCAAGTTTGCACTAATGGTGCAATCAGGCTGGTCATTTCAACCTCGTCGTGGTGTGAACCAATTGCATTACAAACTTCTGGTTTTTCTTTATACTTTTCTGCCAATTTCATTCCAAAAACTGCGTGAGACAATTCTGGTTCATCGTCTGGTACTTTTCCTATATCGTGCAATAATCCGGCTCGTTTGGCAATTTTTGGATTCAGCCCGAGTTCTGAAGCCATGATAGCACACAGATTTGCAGTTTCACGAGAGTGTTGCAACAAATTTTGTCCATAGCTCGAACGATATTTCATTTTTCCTACAAGCCGTATTAATTCTGGATGAAGCCCATGAATTCCAAGATCTATTGCAGTGCGTTTTCCTACTTCAATTATTTCTTCCTCAATTTGCTTTTTTGTCTTTTTCACTACTTCTTCTATCCTTGCCGGATGAATTCTTCCGTCAGTAACCAATTTGTGTAAAGCAAGTCGTGCTATTTCTCTACGAACCGAATCGAATGCCGATAAAACAATTGCTTCGGGAGTATCGTCCACAATGATTTCTACTCCTGTAGCAGCTTCTAATGCACGTATATTTCTTCCTTCACGTCCAATAATTCTTCCTTTAATTTCATCGCTATCAATATTAAAAACAGTTACTGAATTTTCAATAATATTTTCTGATGCTACTCTTTGAATTGTCTGCATTATTATTCGTTTTGCCTCTTTGTTTGCAGTCATTTTGGCATCTTCCATAATATTATTTATATACGACATTGCCTCAGTTTTTGCTTCAGCTTTCAACGAATCTATTAGCAAGGCTTTTGCTTGCTCTGCCGACATTGCAGCAACATTTTGTAATTGTTCAATCTGGTCTTTTAACAGTTTGTCTAACTCTTTATTTTTCTTATCGATTAATTCAAGTTGCTTAGAAACATTAGAATTAAGTGTTTCAACTTCTTTTTTCCCAATCTCTAGCTCCTTGTTTTTTCGTTGAAGGTCTTCCTTTCTTTGTAGAAACGATGATTCTTTTTGTTTTAAGCGATTTTCTGTGTTAGCAATTTTTGAATTTCTTTCCTGAGCTTGTTTGTCAAATTCTTTTCTCATCTGAAAAGATTTCTCTTTTGCTAGTAAAATTTTCTCATTTTTAATTGCTTCTGCCTTCAAATCGGCTTCCTTAATTATACTTGAACTTTTGTTGGCAATTACTTTTTTCCAATAAGAACTAGTGGCTGCCCACCCAATTATCAGAGCAATTACACCAACTGACAAATTAATAATAATATCCATTTTGTTTTTATTTAATAATAATATATATATAAAAAAACCCGCATAAATTCCCTATAAATTTAAAAAACCCCTAAATAACATGGGTGGAGAGGCCAAATATTTCTTGCTTCCAATGTCTTCAAATAAATGAAGAGCCTAAATAAATAGGTTAAGGCCTGCCTTACATATGTGTGAGCTTATCTCCAATATCAATAATGTTGAGTTTCCAAACAAATAAGAAATAATGCGGGCAATATCTTGCTTTATCTTTAAGAACGTACAAATCACTCTAAATCAAGATAATCGTCTAATAAATTATCTATATCATACAGACTCTTTTTAATCTCTATAAAATCTTTATTTTTAATATCTTCTAATTTCTGAACAAACTGCAAGGATGACATGGTTAATAATTGAAAATCATCATTTTGTGGATACCTTTGTTTATATTGATAAAATTTATCATTTAATAGTTTTGAAGCTATCCTTATAGTTTCTTCTTCATTGTTATTTTTTCCTACTCTTACCGGATATTTTCTTCCGGCGATTGTAACATTTATTAATCTTTTTTCTTCCATTAACAAAATAATTAACTGTTTAAGAGAGCAATACAACCATCAATTTCCCGCACAATTGAATTGATTTTGTCTTTTGCCTCATGTCTATCTTTTACAGATGAAAGCAATACATTTGAGACTTTTATGTCATTATAATTACTTTCCGACTCAGCTAATCTCTTCTTTAAGTCTTTAATTTCTTCTTCTAATTTTTTTTCGTTTGTAACTAATTTTTCTCTATCACTCTTAATTTCAATATTTTCATTAATGAGAAATTCGATTTTTCCTTTCACTGCAACAATCAAATCTTTTATCTCATTTTTCATTTTCACTAATTATCACCGACAAAATTACTAATTCTAAGATAAATTTCAAATATAAATAGAGAACTAAATTAACAATTTTATTTTAATAATGAAAGAAAGTAACAATAAAATTGATTCAAATTTTTTTTGCCTCTATTTTTTATAAAAAAAATATACTTTTGGCTAAAAATAATCAATTGTTTTCAAATACATAATTTTCAGATATACTGATGTTTACATTACAAATTAAACATGGCAACTAAAAAGAAGAGTATTATAATTATATTTATATTTTGTTTTCATTTTGCATATTCGCAAAAAGATTATCCTCAGAACTATTTCCGTTCACCAGTTGATATTCCAATTTTTTTATCAGGAAATTTTGGTGAAATTAGGGCTTCACATTTCCATTCAGGAATCGATATTAAAACTCAAGGCATAGTTGGGAAATATATTTATGCAGCAGCTGAAGGATACGTTTCAAGGATAAAAATCAGCCCAAGTGGTTATGGGAATGCTCTTTATATAACTCATCCGAATGGTTTGCTTACAGTTTACGGCCATTTGAAAAGTTTTAATGATACCATAGCTAAATATGTGTTAGCTCAACATTATGCGAAAAAAAAGTTTGCAATGAATTTGTTTCCTTCCTCCGATAAATTTCCTGTTTCTAAAGGTCAAATTATTGGATATAGCGGAAACTCAGGATTTTCTGGCGGACCACACTTACACTTCGAAATTCGGGATTCTAAAACTGAAAACCCATTAAATCCGCTTTTATTTAATTTTGAAATTAAGGACGATATTTCTCCTAAACTTTACGATTTATACATATATCCTCAAAACAGCCACAGTTTTGTCGATAATCAGAACTATTCAAAAAAAATAGCTCTTACAGGCAAAAAAGGAGAATACAAACTAAAAAATGAAAAGACATTTGAAGTTTACGGAGAAATTGGTTTTGGGCTAAAAACTTACGATTTCTTGAATGGTTCTCATAACAGGTGTGGAGCTTATTCAGTGAAAGTTTTTGTTGATAACAATTTGATCTATTTTCACGAACTCACAGAGTTTTCATTTTCGGAAACGAGCTATATAAAAAGTTTTATTGATTATTTTGAAAAAGAGAAAAATAGCAGCAAGGTTCAAAAGAATTTTGTTGAGCCAAACAATAAATTAAGCATATATAATCACTTAATAAACAGAGGTGTATATGAATTTGTTGATGACACAATTCACTTGGTAAGTTTTGAAGTGAAAGATGCCTATAATAATATTTCCACTTTAAGTTTTAACATAAAAAGCGGTTTTCCTGAAACAATCAAGGCTGACGAAAAAATGAATGATTATGTAATGGCAATGCCTTTTCAAATTCAAAACACATATGAAAATGAGGGTATTAAGATTTTAATTCCGAAAAATACTTTGTTCGACAATCTATTTTTTGAATATTCCGCTTATGATTTACCTTTGAACCAATATTCGAAAATTCATAATGTTCACAACAAATTCACACCTTTGAATAAGGCTTTTACAATTTCGATAAAATCGGATAAAATCCCAAAAAAATATTATGAAAAGTCTGTAATTGCAACCTTCGATGAGAATTATTCAATTACAGGCTCGATAGGCGGAACAGTGAAAGACAATTTTATCAGTGCAAAATCTGTACAATTTGGCTCGTTTGCAATTGCCATTGACACAGTTGTACCGGAAATAAAACCTTTGAACATAACCGATGGAAAAAACATAAGTAAATCTAAAAATATAAAATTCCGGATTTCTGACGATTTATCAGGCATAAAATCATACATTGGATATATTGACGAAAAATGGGTTTTGTTTAGGTATGATGCAAAAACCCAAACAATATTTTACAATTTCAGTGATGACAAAATTGATAAAGGACTTCAACACAAATTAGTATTATTTGTGATTGACAATAAAAATAATAAAGCTTCTTTTGAAGCAAATTTTACATGGTAATTTTTTGATATAAAAACATTTAGCTTTGGACGAAATAATAAAAAATAATCTGACAATTCTTTTTGAAGATTGGGCAGACGAAAAAGTGAGCACATTTTCAGCATTGCCAGTTTCAGGCTCATCAAGAAAATATTTTAGGATTGTAGGTGAAAACAATCAAGCTATTGGAGCTTTCAACAATAATTTTGAAGAGAATGATGCATTTATTGATTTTTCTCAACATTTTTTCAATAAAAAACTTCAAGTACCCGAAATTTATTCTGTTGATTTGTCAAAAAACATTTATTTATTACAAGATTTGGGGAATGAAACTTTATTTTCGGTATTAAATAAAAAGAATAACTGGGAAAAACACTCAACTGAGCTTATTGATGTATATAAAAATGTTGTTGAAGAATTATTAAAATTTCAAACAATTGGAAACGACGGACTTGATTACTCAAAATGTTATCCTCGTCAGAAATTCGACGAACAATCAATAATGTGGGATCTGAATTATTTTAAGTACTATTTTCTTAAACTTGCTGATATTAAGTTTAATGAGCAAAAACTTGAGGACAATTTTTTGCGGTTCGCTAAACATTTGATTCAAGCCAATAGCAATTTTTTCATGTTCAGAGATTTCCAGTCGCGAAATATTATGATTTCGAATAATGAAATATATTTTATTGATTATCAAGGTGGAAGAAAAGGTGCTTTGCAATACGATCTTGCTTCCTTACTTTTTCAGGCTAAAGCTGAAATTCCGTTTCAAATTCGAGACGAAATATTAAGGCACTATTTGAAAATTGCTAAACAAAATGCGCAAATAGATACAGAAGAATTTATGAAGTACTATTATTCATTTGTTTTGATTAGAACATTGCAAGTGCTTGGAGCATATGGGTTTAGAGGTTTTTACGAAAGAAAATCCCATTTTATTGAAAGCATCCCATTTGCAATAAAAAATTTGAAATGGATTACAGAGAACCAACCATTGCCAATAGAACTTCGCGAACTTTTCTACACTTTCAAACAAATTATTTCGTCAGAAAAATTCAAAACTGAAAATACAGATAAAAATATTTTAACTGTAAATATTTGCAGCTTTTCGTACAAGAAAAAAGGAATTCCAATTGATATGTCGGGAAATGGCGGTGGATTTGTTTTTGATTGCCGAGCTAATAACAATCCAGGGAGATATAAAGAATATCAGAACTTTACAGGAAAAGATAAGGCTGTGATTGACTTTTTTAAAGACGACTTGAAAATAAAAAACTTTCTTACGAACATATATAATATAGTGGACGATGCGGTTGAAAATTATATTGAACGAAAATTTTCAAATTTAGCTGTAAATTTTGGATGCACAGGTGGTCAGCATCGTTCAGTTTATTCTGCCGAAATGCTTGCAAAACATTTGCAAAAATATGGTTGCAAAATTATTCTTAAGCATCAGGAATTTGAGAATATATAATTCATTTTTCAAAACTAAAAACTGAATCCTATGAAAGCTATGATTTTAGCTGCAGGCCTGGGAACACGTCTGAAACCGATGACAAATACAGTTCCAAAAGCATTAGTAGAAATCAACAATAAAACCCTACTCGAAATTGCAATATTAAATCTATATTCGTCTGGCTTTGATGATATTATAATAAATGTTCATCATTTTTCGGAGAAAGTAATTGAATTTGTAAAATTGAATAAATTTGAAGCAAAAATTACAATCTCAGATGAATCTGAAAAATTGCTTGATACTGGAGGAGGATTATTTTTTGCCAAAGAATTTTTTGATAAAAAAGAACCATTTCTTATCTACAATGTCGATATTTTGTCAGATATTGATTTGAAAAAATTGCACAATTCGCATATCAAATCTAATGCAATTGGAACAGTAGCAGTGCGAAATCGTTCGACTTCAAGATATTTATTGTTCGATGAAAATAAAAATCTTTCAGGTTGGAAAAATATTAAAAGCGGTGAGACTAAAATAGTTAGACAAAATCAGAAAGATTTAACACCTCTTGCTTTTAGTGGAATTCAAATAATTGATCCAAAGATTTTTGAACTTTACGAAAAAATTGGCAAGTTTTCAATAATTGATGTATTGCTTTCATTGGCAAAAAATGAACAGATAAAAGCTTTTCGGCACGACAATGATTTTTGGATGGATCTCGGGAAACCGGAGAATCTTCAACTTGCAGAAAAATTGCTAAATCGCCAAAAGTAATGAATACAAAAAATAATATTTCAGCAATAATTCTTGCAGCCGGAAATTCCGAAAGGATGAATTTTCATAAGGCATTCTTAAGATTTGATAACAAAACTACTTTTCTTGAAAAAATTATTGATGAATATTTAAATTTTGGAGTAAATGAAATTGTAGTAGTTCTAAATAATAATTCTTGTAAGCGTTTGAATTTTAACGAGTTCAACAAACAAAAAAAATGCAAATTGATAATCAATCCTGCACCGGAATTAGGACGATTCTATTCATTAAAATTAGCTCTAAATGAAATAAATACCGAGTTTTGTTTTGTTCAAAATGTTGATAATCCATTCGTAAATGAAAATATTTTGGAGAAATTATTTATAAACAGAAATGCTGATGCTTGCACAGTTCCAGTTTTTGAAACAAAAGGTGGGCACCCAATAATCATTAATAATCACATAAAATCGGAAATATTAAAATCTCCTAATCATCTAATCCTTAACGAATTTTTAAAAAACTATCAAAATCGAAAAATTGAAGTTGACGACAAAAGTGTTTTAATAAATATAAATACAAAGCAAGATTACTCAATAATTAATGGGATGAAATAGATTTTGTAGATTATTTAATTTTGCACTATTCCAAATTTATTCATATGCCCCTCTTTTCAATAAACTAATCTCTTTTTCGGTTAAAAAACGCCATCTACCCCGAGTAATTTTCTTTTTCGTCAATCCTGCAAAATATACTCTATCAAGTTTTATAATTCTATAACCCAAATGTTCGAAAATGCGGCGAACTATTCTATTTCTCCCTGAATGAATTTCGATTCCGATTTGTTTTTTATTGTCTGCCTCAACGTAGCTAATTGCATCGCAATTAACAAAACCATCTTCGAGCTCAAAACCTTCAGATATTTTACTCATATCGTTTTTAACCAGAGGTTTGTTTAACAACAAATGATAAATTTTCTTTTTATTATATTTAGGATGTGTGAGTTTTTTTGTCAAATCGCCATCGTTGGTAAAAAGCAAAATACCGCTCGTCATTTTGTCTAAACGCCCCACCGGATAAATTCTTTCTTTGCAAGCATTTTTTACTAAATCCATAACAGTTCTGTCTGCATGCGGATCGCTAACACTTGTAACATAATCTTTTGGTTTGTTCAGAACCAAATAGATTTTTTTTTCGGAAGAGAGCAGTTTTCCATTAAATTCGACTTTATCGTCAAGAAAAATTTTAAAACCGAGCTCAGATACAGTTTTTCCATTTACTGAAACTAATCCTGCGGCAATATATTTGTCGGCTTCACGCCTTGAACATTTTCCGGAATCGGCAATAAACTTATTAAGTCTAACTTTTTCATCTTCAACACTTTGTTTATCCGACCTAAATTCTTGTTTAGAAAATCTTGCTTTCTGAAAATTTCCCCTTTTTTCATAGGGAGGTTTTTGAGTTTTCTTTTCTGAATATCTGTCTTTTTCGTAAGAATTTTCATCATCACGAAAACTTCTTTTTACATTTTTCCTACTACCTGGATTTTTCTTATCAAAATTTCTATAAGTTTTCTTTTCGGAGAATCTGTCTTTTTCATGAGAATTTTCATCATCACGAAAACTTCTTTTTACATTTTTCCTGCTAGCTGGATTTTTCTTATCAAAACTTTTGGAAGTTTTCTTTTCGGAATATCTGTCTTTTTCATGAGAATTTTCATCATCACGAAAACTTCTCTTTACATTTTTCCTGCTAGCTGGATTTTTCTTATCAAAACTTTTGGAAGTTTTCTTTCTTTCGTTTCTATAACCTTCTCTATTCATAGTGCTTAGTTTGTTTTTCTATAGTTAAATCATTATTAATGAGCCTTGTATTATAAGATTGTATAATTCCTTTTAGGTGATTATTTAAATTTTCAACAAATTCATTTTTCGTTTTCTTAAGATTTTTTTTCAATAAACTATCCTTTTCTAAATTATACAAACCTACAGTTTTTGATTTGTCGTACTGAAGAACATGATTATTTTCAATCAATTGATAGATATTATTTAAATAATTTACTGCCATGCCTGTATTGCTACTGTCAAAGACTGAATTTCCAAAAGACAGAAATTCCTTTTCATAGTTCAAATAATCAAGAACCGATGGCATAATATCTATCTGCTGGCATTCTAATTTGCTTGTTCCTACCAGATTAGAATCTGAAGGATGGAAAAAAATTAGCGGAATTTCGTAGATTCCTGTTTTCGTAGTAAACTTTTTGTGCTCGTGTTTTTCAGTATGATCGGCAGTAATCACAAACAAAGTGTTTGCATACCAAGAAGTTTGGCTAACTGTTTCAAAAAATTTCTGCAAAGAAAAATCTGTGTATTGAATTGCTTGATGAATTTTGAGCTTACCTTGCTTAAATTTATCTTCATACTTCGGAGGAATTGAATATGGATGATGCGAAGACAAAGAAAAAATGACTGAAAAAAATGGTTCGGAGAAAATACTTAGATTTTTCGCAAAAAATTGAAAAAACTCCTCATCATAAATTCCCCAATTGCCATCAAAGTCAGATTCGTTGTTATATTCATTTCTTCCATAATAATTTTCTATTCCGCAAATTTCGATAAAATTATCAAAGCCCATTGTCCCATTTTTTCCACCATGGAAAAACGAGCTATGATAATCTTTTGACTTTAAAATACTTGCTGTGCTATTTATCCGATTTGTAGAATATTGCGATGTTATATAAGGATTTTCTGATAATGCCGGAATGCTTGCCAAAATTGCTGGCAAAGCTTCAATAGATTTTTTGCCGTTTGCATATGAATTTTCAAAAACCAAACTTTTTTTCATCAATGAATCTAAAAAGGGAGTATAACTATAAGTTTTATTGTACTTTCCAATATATTCTTCTGCAAAACTTTCTAAAATTATAATTACAACATTGTCGTTTTTGAATTTATCAACACTTCTGTAGATTTTGACTGGATTAAAATGTAAATCCAATTCAGATTCATCAAAATAATTGACTACTGAAAGTTCATTTTTGTTGATTGTGCTTACGATTGTAAATGCTGAATTCAAAACCAATGGGATGTTTTTAGCATCGGTATATTTTGCAGCAGAAATAATTCGTATTGGTTTTAGCTCAATTCCTCTGGCACCTATATAAAATACTGCCAAAATTAATATAGAGATTATGCCTTGAAAAACTCTTTGCTTTTTTGTTGTAGTAACATATCTTGCTTTTTCATTTTTTATCTTCGGATAAACAAAACATGTAATTATTATGATGGCAATCCAAGTAATTAACACAAACCAAAAATCGCGCAGATATTGAGGAAGCAAAGTAAGTACATCGTCTCCTAAGCCAAAAAGCGAGAATAAATCTGCTGTAGATCGTTTATTTATGAATTGAAAATACTGAGAATCAACAAAATTTGGGATCAAAACAATGCTAGTTTCTAATATGAACAATATTTTTAAGAACTTTTGATACGATTTTTTATAAACAAAATCAAAAGGAATTAAATGAAAAAGTATCAGTATCGAATAAATATAAATTATAGCTGCAAAATCGAAACGAGTTCCATAAAAATAAATTCCTATTAACTCAAAAAATGAAAGGTTTACGAAATATTCTGAATTGAATAAATAAAAATATAATCTGCAAAACTGAAACAGAATTAATAGCAGTAAAATCCTCTTAATCAGAACTATTAAATGATTTATGTATGCTTTCATTTTTGTTATAAAAAAAAGAGCTAAACATAAGGCAATCTATAAAAATCAAGAGTTTCAAACAGAAAATATCGAATTTATTCAAAAAGAAATAAAGTCAATAATTTGATTTTTACAGCCCCTCAAATAGCTCTTTTTTTGTATTGAATTATTAGAGATTTATTTTTTCTTGAACACTTCGTGAAATTCTTCTGAAGCACTTGAACCCCCATATGATGCCACATATATAATATCAATGCCGTAATTTCCACGATTTACTGTACCGGCATATCCACCTTCAGCAATTTCAACAACTTGCTTTACATTAAAATCGTCATCGAAAGTCTGGACAGGAATAAAAACAGTATCGCCAATTATGTCAGCAAAAATATCATTTCCTGAACCACCCAAATCTTTAAACCAAATTCGATTGTTAATTGCATCGTCATACTCAACATCAGATTCATATACTACTTCCGGATCATCGTGGTCAGTGAGATTTGTTTTGGTAATAATATATTCTCTTTGAAATTTATACATTTCATTTCTAATCGTTACATTTCTTTCTTTCGTTTCAGTATTTCCTGCTGCATCTGTAATAGAATAAGTAACAATATATTCACCAACTTCAACTGTTGCACCCGAGTCCAAATAAACATAAGGTTCTTGCTCGCCAAGAGCTTCAGTTTCTTCAAGAGCTTCAATATTGTGCGTAATTTCAATGTTTTCAGTAATCTCACCATCGAAATTATCCCATGCAGTTGCACCTAATTCAATATAGAAATCATTTAAATTCATATAGACATCAATATTTCCATTGGAATTAGTATTCAATAAAAGGTTCGGTTTAAATTCGTCTTTCTTTCCACAAGCACCTAAGATAAATGCAACAAGTATTAGAGCTGCAAACTGAATCAAATATTTATTTTTCATTACACATTAAATTTAGATTAAAAAAACAAAAATATGAATTTTTTATAAAACGAGGAGTTTTAAAATTTATTTGTATTGAATTTTATGAAAAAGGCTTTGCTTCGCAATAATATGGATTACTTGAATTGTAATAAATCAGTGTATAATAATAAATGGTAACATGCTAAACTAAAGCAAAATAAATAATATAACCGCAAAGGTCGCCATGTAAATCGCAATGATTCGCAAAGAAATCATATTCAATAACTTAGCGTTCTTTGCGCTTAAAATAAACTTCACAACAATCATAAATACAACACTTTAAACACACTGATTAGTTACATTAAATTTTATCGATTATATACAAAAAAAATAAAATTATTAGTAATATTGTAGGGTAAAATTATGATTCTATATTAATTAAAACAAACAACGATGGAAGAAACTAAAGTAAATTATTCGATTACTCCTTGGGGAGAAAAATTTGAAATTCCATTAGAGTCTGAATATCAGGCTGAATTGGAAAAAATTGAACATCAAGTTAAGGAAGCCAGAGCTGAGGGAAAAGAGATTGTTGTGGTGATGGGAGTAGGATTCGTTGGAGCTGTAATGGCAGCAATTGTAGCCGATACAAAAGACGAAAACGGAAAATCGACCAAATTTGTAATTGGCTGTCAACGTCCGAGCAAAAGAAGTTATTGGAAAATTCCGATACTTAATAGAGCAGAATCGCCTGTAAAAGCTGAAGATCCTGAAGTGGATATTTTGATAAATCGTTGCGTTCAAGACTCAAAAACTTTAGTTGCAACCTACAATAGCGATTGCCTAAAATTCGCCGATTGTGTCGTAGTTGATGTTCAGTGCGATTTCAAGAAAAACGATCTGGGAAATATGAAAACCGGCGATACTGATATGGCAGCCCTTGAAGCTACAATCAAAACTATTGGAGAAAGAGTTATGCCAAATTGCCTTACTTTGATAGAAACTACAGTAGCTCCGGGAACTACCGAATTTGTTGCCTGGCCAATTCTAAAAAAAGAATATAAAAAACGAGGAATTGACTCTGTGCCTTTACTTTCGCATAGTTTTGAAAGAGTTATGCCCGGCAGGGAATATGTAGCAAGTATTCGCGATTTTTGGAGAGTTTGTTCAGGTTGTGAATCGGAAGCACGTGCCCGAGTAGAAAAATTCTTGCACGAAGTTCTAAACACTAAAGAATTTCCATTGACAGTTATGGATCGACCCATTGAGTCTGAAACTACCAAAATAGTAGAAAATTCTTATCGTGCAACTACACTTGCATATTTGAACGAATGGAGCCTATTTGCTGAACGGAACGGAGTGGATATTATTAAGGTTATCAATGCAATTAAAATGAGACCTACCCATAGCAATATGATTTTCCCAGGTCCGGGAATTGGTGGATATTGTTTACCAAAAGACGGAGGTTTAGGCTATTGGGCATATCGCCATATTTTAGGTTTTGAAGACGGCGACAGTATTTTTAAACTTACACCAACAGCTATTGATATAAATGATACTCGTTCGCTGCATGTGGCAGAACTTACAAGAGATGCTTTAAGAAATATGGACAGATATATTGCTGGAGCAAAAGTCCTTATTTGTGGTGCAAGCTATCGTCAAGATGTGGGTGATACCCGATATAGCGGTAGCGAAATGGTTGTAAGGAAACTTTCGGAAATGGGTGCAGAAATGGACGTTCACGATCCATACGTAGAAAATTGGTATGAATTTGAAGAGCAAGACAATAAAAACGAGGAAGCATATTCATGGAAAAGGTTTTTCCGTAACCAACAAAACCTTACTGATATAAAAGTCTCGAAAAACTTACCCGAGGCTCTTAAAGACACCGAAGCTCTAATACTTGCTGTGCCGCATGAAGAATATTTGATATTAGATCCTGACGATATTGTGAAATGGGCTGGAGGACCAATAGCTATTGTAGATTGTTTTGGAATTTTGTCGGACGAAAAGATTCGTCGATATTTTGAATTAGACTGCGAAGTTAAAGCTCTTGGACGTGGACATATTGCCAGAATTAAGAGAGAAGTTAAGAAAAATTAGACGATAGAATTATCACTGGAAAAAAGCTTGAAGTTTTACTATTTCAAGCTTTTTTAATTATCAAGCCTAGCGAAAGTGTGAAGATTTTGAAATTTTATAACAAAGTACTTTTAAGAATCTGAAAAAGATTTAATTGCCGGGCACAGAATAAATTAATTTCATTTTTGATAATCACGAAAGATATTTTCCATATAATTGCATTTTGGAAATTTAAATTAGTAGTATTTGAATACATAATTTTATATACTTATAATTTTAACATTATTATAAACAAATCAGAACATTATGAAAATAATAGCAATAGGAAGAAACTATATCGAACATGCAAAAGAATTGAACAATCCGGTACCAAAAGAACCAATTTTTTTCCTTAAACCAGAAACTGCAATTCTAAGAAAAAACAAGCCATTTTATATCCCCGAATTTTCGAACGAAATACACTACGAACTTGAAGTGGTATTGCGAATAGACAAAATTGGAAAACATGTAGATAAAAAATTTGCACACAGATATTACAGTGAAATAGGTCTTGGAATAGATTTTACTGCTCGCGATTTGCAATCGAAATGTAAAAAAAACGGGCACCCTTGGGAAATTGCAAAAGCTTTTGATAACTCCGCTCCTATTAGCGATTTCGTAAGCAAAAATAATTTTCCCGATTTACAAAACATAAATTTTTCTCTAACTAAAAATGAAACAGTTGTACAAGACGGAAATACAAAACACATGATTTTCGATTTCGACGAAATTATTGCTTATGTTTCTAAATTTGTTTCCTTGAAAATAGGAGATATGATTTTTACTGGCACTCCTGCCGGTGTTGGCAAAGTTGAAATTGGCGATCGACTTACAGCTTTCCTTGAAGATAAGAAGCTTATGGATTTTGAAATTAAATAATATAAAACATTAAATATGAGAATTTTACAAAATGAAACTATAGGTCTGATTATTGATATGCAATCGGTGCTTTATCCGCATATCTACAAATACGAAATGCTTACAAAAAATACCTATACCTTAATTGAAGGGCTTAAAACTTTAAAAATACCATTGTTGATTACTCAACAATATACCAAGGGTTTGGGAGAAACTATAGCTCCTATTAAAAAACTTTTGGGAGATTATCAAACCATTGAGAAATCGTCTTTCAGTTGTTGCGATGATGAAGTTTTTATGCAGGAAATATCTTCCAATTCTAAGAAAAATATAATAATTGCAGGAATTGAATCGCATGTTTGTGTAATGCAAACTGCCATCGATCTAATTGAAAAAGGCTACCAACCAATTATTGTGGAAGATTGTGTTTCGTCGAGACACAAAAAGAACAAAAAAATTGCAATAGAACGAATGCGCTCAAAAGGTGCTATAATAACCGGATTCGAATCAATCCTATTTGAATTGTGCAGATATTCAAATAATGAATACTTTAAGAGTATCTCGAAAATAGTTAAGTAGTAAATCTCGAAAAAATCTATATGTTCATCTGAATATTGTAAATCATTTTCTTAAGAATATAATTTACAACAATTCCACTTTACTCCCATTTTTCAAGAATTTTACTAAAATACAATGTGTAGATTTTAACATAAATCTATCACTATAGTATAAAATTGCTATTACATAATATATGAATAATCAGGGCAATATGTGTCATGGTTATATTTTGTTGTAGTCTTATTAAATATTGTTGAATTATTGTACCTGATAAAAATTGAATAAAGATTTTTCATACAACAATTTTGTAAGCGAATCAAAAATTTATATTATGAAAAAAATTATTTTACTTTATTCAATTGTTCTATGTGCTTTGTTTAGCAGCGCACAGAATTACAATGCTGTTCTTGTTATAAACGATGGCATGTTAGGAATTATGGGAGCAGATGTAACAATCGGAAACCAAACAATCACTACTGATTTCTGGGGTGAAGCCTGGTTTAGTTTGCCTGCAGGAACTTATGTTTATTCTGTAACTGCAAATGGATATAGTTCAGCTCAGGACACTATTGAAATCACAAATGCCGATGTTTGGGAATATGTGTCGCTGCAAGCTCAAACTTATAATGCTGTTCTTGTTATAAACGAT
>JABHKC010000116.1 GCA_018692315.1 Bacteroidota bacterium
AAACTTGCTAAAGATAATGTTTTTGTTTGGAAATTGGAAATTAGAAATTAGAAATTCGGTGTTCAATATTCAATAATCAATCGCCAATAATTAAATAATCAATTCCCCGGCTCCTTCACAATCTTCCAAGATTTTTCTTTGTCATTTATTTCTACACGAAGAAAATATGTTCCGGCTTTTTGCCCACTTAGGTTTATATGCAAAACATTTGAGCTTTTTGCTCCGGAAAGTATTTCTCTGCCTAATTGGTTAAAAACCCTGTAAGTAACAGTACCAAGATTTTCCTCACCGGAAATTTGTACAACCACCTCTCCTTTTGTAGGATTCGGATAAACCACCAAATCGAAGTTATCGAGTTTATCGTAGAGTTTTTGTTCTTCAGTAGTTTCTTCTTCCTCAAGAATTTCCTCATCTACAAAACTTATGTCTTGCAATGCAGCTTTACTTGGTGGAGAAAGTGTTATAAACCTTTTTTCTCTATTCCCGGCATCGTCGTAAACGAAAGTAAAATCCTGAGAAAAGGCTGTGATGCTGATTAAGAGGATTGTTAATATCAGTTTAAATTTTGTTTTCATTTTTTCATATTTTGTTATATTATTTCAAAATTATTCTTTTCTAACAATATTCTTTTATTCCGAATATTTCTTATTAAGCCTTGCAGTCATTGTTTCATTCTCAAATATAACAAATTACGAATTTGTATTGTGAAATGTTCGACATATTAAGTTCCTTATTTCATTAACCACAAGTTGAAAGTTTGCGGTAGTTGGGGGAGAATTATGAAAAATAAACTTAAAATTATATGCTTTCTGAGCTTGGTAGAAAACTATCAACATCATTAGGCTCTAAAAACTATTATATTAAGGTTTTACGAAATGAGTTGGCATAGAATACCGCGAAAGGTCTTTATGTCTATAAAAATCTTCAAATTCATAATCTTCAGATTCATAAGTAAACACAAAAGTTTTCCTGTTCCTATCAACATAAAACCAAACACGTTCAAAATTAGGTTCTTTAAATATAAGGATGGGTTCTTTCTTCAGCAACTGCTTTAATGACTTTGTATAATTATTTTCTCTATAAATATACTTACCACAATACAAATCAGTATATGATGATGTTTTTCTTCTGCATGGACAAAATAGTATACTATCATACATAGTAAAAAGTAAAGAACCAAAATACTTGTTTTTGTCAAAGATAATAGCTCGATTTATAGGATTAATTGAATCAATATGTAAATTAATTTTATTATCATTAATAGTGTCAATTTGAATCAAAATTTGAGGAATAAACAAAATATTTAATCCTTCATTCTTTGTTCTTCTATTAATAATAAATTCCTTTGTATAAGGAGGCTCAATATTGCTATCGTGAAACTTTTTATACAAAACATTGATAGTAAATAAGAAATATTTATCCTCACTATAGTTGTTTAATATGCTGTCAATACTAACACACGTTGATTGTGTAAATGCATTTGAAACTACAAGTATCATGAATATTATTTTTATTAATTTCAATTTATTCCTCCTATATTTATCAATTCAATAAGTACTCTTTCCAATTCTCTTTGAGACCATCTAATATTAGTTCCTCTAGCAGGGTCATTTACCCATAAAACAAATTTCGATTTTGGAGTCCACATTCTAATTCTAGTTATTGTAATATTGTGGTCTAATACTCGTCCATTATAAGTTCCCTCATTATAAATAATAGTTGTTGGAAATTTGTTCACTTCCATTGTTCTTGCAATATGCATACCTGTTTTTGGATTGCCCATAACATTAAATCCCGCAGCAGAATAATAATCTGAAGATGTTGCTCCTGCCGGTAGGTCATTATATATCTCTCTAAAGTTATCAATCGTTCTTGTTCCTCCAAAGAATTTTTCCAGCATCTCACTATTAGCTAACATACAGTCCATACTATTAGGTTCTTGACCAACAAAAGGAATTTCTAATGAAACATCTTTATAAGGAGGCTTGCCTGTCAAGAAATGTCTTCCATCTAAAGCTGCATCTATACCTCCCATTATGCCACCACTTATACCACCAAATAAAGCGCCATAGCCGCCAGATATTAATCCACTTCCTAATGCTTGATCAAAGCTCTTGCCTGCTAAAAGTCCATTTCCAGTACTGGATACAAAACCACCTGCAAACCCTGCACCCGCTCCTGCTATAAACCCATTAGCAAAACTACTTGTATAACCTACTGATAAAATAGTAGAAATGCCATGAGTAGAACCAACAAAACCCGCCCCAAAAGCGGCACCAGAAGCTGCAGTTTGAATCCCAACTCCAACTCCTGCACTTAAAGCACCGGTAAGAGCACCAACCCCAAAATGACCAAGTCCTTTCCATGAAAAATCATGACCATTTGCACTCCAATTCGTAAAACCTCCAATTACTGCACCTATAGCCAAATGCCAAAATTCTCCTGATGGATCCGTATAGATCAGCGGATTATTCATACAATAAGAATACCTATTATAATTCTGTGAATTTCCTGGCATTTGTACATAATTGTCGGGGCTTAGCATACGGCCAAGAACAGGATCGTACAATCTGCCGTTCATATTTATTAGCCCAAAATCGCTTAAATGTTCATGTCCTGTATAGCCTCGGCTAAATGCTTGTAGTGGTGTAGTATAGTATAAAAACCAGTTGGTAGCGTCTCTTTGTCTTCCCCAGGCATCGTAGCTGTAGGTTGCATCTATCTGTCCGCTTTCATCAGTTATGGTTTGGATAGAGCCAAGATGATCGGTGTGGATATATTGCAATTTGTCGTTTTGTCCTGTTTCTTTAGTATAAACTGCAAACAAACCGCTTGGGGCGGAAATGTAATGGAATTGTTTTTCGTTGCAATTTTCCACGTTTTCTAATATTTCATTTTTCAAAAACTTGCTAAAGATAATGTTTTTGTTTGGAAATTGGAAATTAGAAATTAGAA